>CBQVAZ010000628.1:0-2676 GCA_967720205.1 uncultured Gemmatimonadaceae bacterium
TTGTTGCAGCTTGGGTGAACCATCCCAATTCGCCGACGCGGCGCCGAATAAGACAGCCGCTCGCAGCGTCGAATCCCGCTCCGCAGCCAGCAATGTGAGCGAACCACCAAACGAGTGACCAGCGATTGCGATACGCCGCGGATCGACGTCGCGCCTGCTGCGCAGCAACGCAAGCGCTGCAATGATTTCATTCAGCTCGCTGTCCAACAGCTTGAGCTGCAGGTCGTTGCGCGCCTGGCCCGCTCCCGTGATTGTATAGAACGGCTGGAAATGGACCGGCCCCGCGCGGCCTGTAGAGCAACGCCCGCAGCTTGAGCCCCCCGCTCTCAACATTGACCGTATCTTGAGCGTGCAGCCGAGCGGCTGCGCAAATGAGCAGAAGTGCAAATGCGCGCATGCTGCTTCAAAGCTGGTGACTCCAAGCTTCCGGCCACAAGCTTGTAGCAGTCACCGAGGAGCTGAGATGAGTTTCGCTACCTTCGTTTCGATCTCGTCACCGACAGTCGCGGCTCTGGTTTTGAGCGCGTCTTTCGCGGCTGCGCAGACGAGTCAGCCTGATCGCACGCCGATGCGGCCGACGGCCGAGCCGGCCGGCGCGCTGCCGTATGACCTCGCGTTCGACATTCGCGAATTCCTCTGGAGCAGCACGTACTCCGCCTCGCGCGACGGCCGTCGCGTCGCGTACGCCGTACGACAGCCCCCGCGCGACGTCAATCTCTCCAGCCGGTTCATGCCTAACGGGACACCCAGCTCCGTCGTCGGCGCGAAGGTTTATCTCACGGACAGGCAAGGCGGGCAAACGACAACGATTTGCCCCGGCGGAAGTTGCTGGGCACCCGTCATCTCCCCGGACGGTTCCACGCTCGTCTTCTATTCAGACAAAGACGGACCACCGCAGCTCTGGGCCTTCGACATCGCCGCCGCTCGCACGCGCAGAGTAAGCGCAACGCGAATCAAAGCGAAGCTGTGGACAGGCGACGAAGCGCAGTGGTCTCCGGACAGCCGCAGCGTGTTCGTTCCAACTGCGCCGGACAGTGGCCCAGGTGCGTGGCTGCCAACTCCGGACAGCGCGCCGCACAAGACAGCTCAGAGCGGACCGACCGTTTCTGTGTTGCGTGCTGGAAGCGAACAGCCGAAGGCGACCGAGTCGGCAGGCGCTACAACTCCGAGGCAGGAGTTCTACCATCGCGAGAACAACGCCGCAGTGAGCGCCATCGACGTGCGTGCTGGTGCTGTGCGACTGGTCGTCGCGGCGACTGCAGAGCCACGTCCGTCGGTCGTGCGCCTGTCAGCGAGCGGTAAGTGGCTGAGCTACCTCTCGGTTTTCAAAGACCACGGCATGACGAATCAGACGAGCACGATCGATCTCGCTGTGGTTCCAGCGTCAGGCGGAACGCCGCGTGTCGTGGTTGCTGACCTTCCCCTACTCAACGACTACCACCTCAAGAATTACAGCTGGCATCCGACAGAAGACCAGCTCGTCTACCTCAAAGATGGCCAACTTTGGGCGGTCGCGATCTCGGCGAACGGTGCGGAATCGCCGCGGCGGCTCGGGGAGTCGTTAGGTGCGCTCGCTCCGACGCATCATTGGTTCACGCGCGACGGAAAGACTGTCGTCGTTGGAACCGATCCGCTGGACGACAAGGGCTATGGCGACGTACGCCCACGTGGACTCGCCGTGATCCCGCTCGACGCCAGCGCGCCGACTCGCATCGCGATCGATCCGCGCTGGAGCTTCGAAGATCTGATCAAGTCAGGGCCGAGGACCGTGTGGCAGCCGGACGGCGCCTCGATCACGACGATCCTTACCGAAGTAGCCACAGGCGAGCGCGCCGCGGTGCGCTTCAGCACGCGCACCGGCGAGAGTCGCGTTCTGTGGAAGGGGCGCGCGAGGATCGCGAACCTGACGGGCGGCGGCGATACGACCGAGAGCGCTGTCTACGGCCTGTATCAGGACGTGCGGACGCCGCCTAACGTGTACCGTTTCCCAGGCGACTTCGCGAGCAAGGAGCGCATTTCTCACGCCGATGACCGCCTGGACTCGGTTGCCGTCGGCACAGCGGACGTCTTCGAGACGACGATCCCGGGCTATAGCGGAGCGCTCGCCAAGGCGCGCACTGCCGTCCTGCTGCCACCGGGCGCCAAACGCGGCGACAAGCTTCCAGCGGTCGTACTCATGTACCCTGGCGGCGATCGCGCGCGCCAAGCAGAGGTGTTCGGTGGCGGAGGCGACCTAACGATTCCCAGCCTCTTGATAACGAGCCGTGGCTACGCGGTCGTCCTCGCCAGCCTGCCGTTAGGCCCGAATCGCGAGGCTGGTAACCCGCTTCAGGAGATGATCGACGAGCTGCTGCCGCAGGTCTATCGCGCCGCCGAGCTGGGATACGTCGACGTGAACCGACTCGCGATCGCGGGACAGTCCTTTGGAGGCTACGGAACGGGCTCGATCATCAGCGGCACGAACCTCTTCCGCGCCGCGGTTGCCGTCAGCGGCATCTACGATCTCGCCGGAACGTACGGCTACATGGACGAGAGCGGCGGCTCGTTCTGGATCGGCTGGTCCGAAGGCGGCCAGGCGCGCATGGGAACGCATCCTTGGGCGAACGTGCTGCGCTACCTCGAGAACTCACCCTATTACCGCGCCGATAAGATCCGCACGCCGCTCCTGCTCATTCA
>CBQVAZ010000629.1:0-2671 GCA_967720205.1 uncultured Gemmatimonadaceae bacterium
GATGCGTGATGTCGGCCTAACTCTTAATTGCGTTGCGAGGATCGGCGCAAAACAGATGCAAAGACTTGTTTATGTCGACTCCTCTTCGCGCCAATAATCTGATCACCGTCGCACGGCCTCGAAGGCAAGTTGCATCAAACCAAATCGTTAGGCCACGCTGGCTTCGCGGCGATAAAAAACATAGATGCGCGGCAAGTGCGTATAGCGTTTGCGAGAACCCACCTGGTCGCGATCCTTCGGTCGCCGACGAATCCAGGACGGTCCGAATATCCGCAGCGCTCATCGAGACGTTACTGGCGCTCCATCTAAACGCTCTGTTGACGATCCCATGGTCTAATTCTCGGGAGGAGCCGAGGCACATTCCGCCGATACTCCTCGTACTCCTCCCCAAATCTTCCCGCCAACTGCGGCTCTTCGAATAAAGGAATGTAGACCGCGTTGATTGCGAGAAACGTCAGCGCCCACATGAAGTGTGAGCGCGATAGGAGAAGCAGCGCTTCACCGAACAGGATCAGAATCACTCCTGAGATCATCGGGTTGCGCACATAACGATAGGGACCGCGCACGACGAGCCGACGCGGCGGATCCCATGGCGCGAGCGTCCCTTCACCCTCGGTCGCAAATCGCCGCAGCGAGGATGCGAACAGCACGAGTCCGATGCCGAGCACGCCCACGCCGAGGACCTGGAGCAGCATCAGGGGGACGCTCCCAGCCACGCCAACGCTCACGCCGTTGCGGCGCGCGAGCCAGACAGGGATGACGATTGTCACCATGAACGGAAGCGCCGCGACGGAGAGCAGATGTCGCAAGAGCATCATGGCTGCGCCTAACGCGGATTACGCGGCCGTCAACGCTTCACTGGTCGCCACGGCCTCTGGAACGAAAGGCGCGAACCGCGTACAAGCAGATAAAGATCACGAGCCCGATGACGATGATTCGCATGGCGTTCTCTGTGAGAGTGTCGGGTCACAGCCGAGCCAACTGGTTAGGCAGGCTCGCCGCTCTGGCGGGGGCAAATCGGCGACGGTACAATATGCGCATGATTCGACCCTCCGTCTCCCTCTGCGCGGCGCTTCTTGGCGTCGCCCTGGCCTGCGCGCAAACGTCGCAGCCTGCTCAACCTTCGGAAGCATGGACCGTGAGCGACGTGCGCCCCGACACCAGCGACGGCCTGCGCGTCCTCATCGTGCATGACATGGAAGGTCTCTCGGGCGAGAACGACCCGCAGCAATTCTTTTTCGGCTCGCCAGAGTACCCGAAGGGGCAGGAGCTCCTCGTCGCCGACATCAACGCCGTTGTCGACGGACTCTATGCCGGGGGAGCGACCGAGGTGCATGTCGTCGACGGTCACGGTAGCGGCAACCCCGAACCGGACGTCCGGCGTGACCTGCTCGACAAGCGCGCGCAACAAGTTTTCCGCGACAAGCCATTCGACACCTACTTCGATCTCGTCGAGCCGAAGGCCTACGATGCCGTCGCTGTCGTCGGCATGCACGCCAAGACGGGCAGCGGTGGTTTCGCCTCCCATACGCTCACGTTAGGCATGGAAGTCATTTTCAACGGCAAGAAAGTGACCGAGACCGAGATCGTCGGCCTTTCATGGGGACGCCAGGGAATTCCCGTGATCTTCGGGTCCGGCGACGATCGACTGGCGCGCGATCTCGAGACGATGCCCTGGATCGAGTTCGTCACGGTGAAGAAAGCGCTCGCGGCGGATAGTGTGGAGTTGCGGCCGGTGGACGAAGCGCGCGCCGAGCTACGTGCCAAGGCCGAGCGAGCCGTGCGGAATCTGCGCGAGGGAAAGACCAAGGCGATGCACATCTCCACGCCGATCACGGCGGCACTGCACGTGTATCCGCCGGCCAGCCTCGCGCTGCTGGATAGCGTCCCGGGAGTCAATTACGCCGATCAAGCCGTGACATTCACAACCGACGATCTGCACCGGGCCTATCGTGGCATTCGCAAGCTCACAGGTGTGGCAACCAGGGCGTACGCAGGCTTGCTCATGGAGGAAGTGCGGTCGAGGCCGCAGGGCGACGAGATCGCGAATGCGTACAGCCGTCGGCTCGAGCAACGCTGGTTCGATGTCGAATCGGGACGCTGGACGGCGCCAGCACCAACGCCGCCGCCGGCCGGCACGAAGTATCACGGTTCTCGTTAGGACCGCGCTCGTACTCATGAGCTCGCCTAACGGGACGCTGACATCGACAGCGAGTGTGTCCTGCGACACAGAACGGAGCGTCGTTTTGAAGAAGGCTGCCGTTTAGGAACTTCGGCTCGCTTTCTGCGTGACGGTTTTCGTCGCGGAAAACAGGTCACGCAACCGCTCCATTAATCAGTGAATGCCGATCGACGGGTAAGACAGCGCGCGCCTGGTCGGGTCGAACGCGTGCTTGCATCGCGGGTCGCACCGCTCGTGTACACAGGGCTGTTCGGCTTCTTCTGCGCCGCCACGCTGACGCTGATCCGCGGCTGGCCGGCGCTGCCTGCAATACACGATGAGTCGAGCTTCCTGCTCGCCGCCGACACATTTGCGCACGGCCGCCTAACAAATCCGCCGCCGCCGCTCGCTGAGCACTTCGAAACGTTCCACGTGCTCGTGCGGCCGTCGTACGCATCGAAATACCCGCCGGCGCAAGGGCTCATGCTCGCGCTCGGCCAGGTCCTCACA
>CBQVAZ010000630.1:0-2670 GCA_967720205.1 uncultured Gemmatimonadaceae bacterium
GCACTCGGCGCCTTGAGGATGTCGACCTGGATCGTTGGCGAGAGCCAGATGAGCGAGAGCGTCGCGAGTGTCCCGACGAGCATGCTCGCCACGACGCCTTGCGTTGTTGAGCGACGCCAGAAGATCGAGAGTACAAGCGCCGGGAAGTTCGCGCTGGCCGCGATGGCGAACGCGAGCCCTACCATGAAGGCGACGTTCTGTCCCTTGAAGCTTATACCTAAAATGATCGCGATCACGCCTAACACGACGGTCGCTGCTCTCGCCACCCGCAACTGTTCATTCGCGGTTGCAGTGCCGGCGCGGGCGACGTTCACCCAGAGATCGTGCGACAGCGCGGCTGCGCCCGAGAGTGTTAGACCGGCAACGACTGCGAGAATCGTCGCAAACGCAACCGCAGCGATGAAGCCGAGGAAAGGCGTTCCGCCTAACGCTTCAGCGAGCAGCGGCGCCGCCATGTTTCCGCCGCGATCGATTACTGTGATCGTCTCCGGCCCAACCAGCACCATCGCGCCGAAGCCCAGCACGAACGTCAACAAGTAGAATCCGCCGATGAGACCCGTCGCGTAGAACACCGATTTCCGTGCCGTGCGTGCGTCGGGTACGGTATAGAAGCGCATGAGGATGTGCGGCAATCCTGCAGTACCGAACATCAGCGCCATGCCGAGCGAGATCGTGTCCAGCGGCGTCGTGACGAGGCGCCCTGGTGCGAGCACGCCATCGCCAAACTTTTCCGCGGCCGCCGCGAAGAGCCGCAGCGGATTCATGCCGAACTTTGCCAGAACGAGCAAAGCGAGCAGCGCCGCACCGCCTAACAACAGCCCTGCCTTCACGATCTGCACCCAGGTCGTCGCGATCATCCCGCCGAAGATGACGTACGCCATCATCGCCGCGCCGACGATGATCACGGCCGTCTCGTAGTTCAGCCCGAACATCAAGCGGATCAATCCGCCGGCCCCCACCATCTGCGCGATGAGATAGAAGATGACAGTCGCGAGAGTGCCGATCGCAGCCGCGATCCTCACCGGCGTCTGGCGCAGTCGTGCGGCAACGACGTCAGCGAACGTGTACTTCCCGAGGTTCCGTAGCGGCTCGGCAATCAAGAAGAGCACGACCGGCCATCCGACCAGCCAGCCTGTCGAGTAGATGAGCCCATCGAACCCCGTCGTCGACACGAGCCCTGCGATCCCTAAGAACGAAGCGGCGCTCATGTAATCGCCGGCGAGCGCGAATCCGTTCTGACCGGCGGTGATCGTGCGCCCGGCGGCGTAGAACTCTTCGGTCGTGCGCGTGCGTCGCGCCGCCCAATAGGTGATGCCTAACGTGACGGCGATGAAAACGAAGAAGAACGCCATCGCCACCGCGTTCGGCTCACCGATGCGCGTTTGCGCCGCAGTAGCGGGAACGGTGGCGGCTTGCAACAGCGCGACGGCTAGCATGGCGCTCGCCTAACGATTGAGCTCGTCAACGGCGTTGTCGTAGTGCGTGTTCGCCCAGCGCACGTAGACCCACGTGAGCAGCCAGGTACAGACGATCACCAGCGCACCGAGCAGGATCCCCACGCTGAGGCCCGGGGTGATCAGGCGCGCCATGAGCGGCTTGTTGTACGCGATGAGCAGCACGAAGCCGAAATACAGCACGATCATGAGGGCGGTCATTGCCGCCGCGAACGTGCCGTGCCGCTGCGTCAGCGCGCGAAAATTGTGCTCGTGTTCCGACACTGTCGGCAGAACGTGCATCGCCGCGCGTCACTCGGCAACCCGAGCCACCTCCGCACCAAGTTGCCGTTGGAAGTCGGCCAGCTCACGAACTTCACGACGAGCCTGGCGCTCGTACCAGATGCTCCAGACAACCATACCTACAGCGTAGACGGCAAACGCGATCCACGCACCGCGTTCCCAAGCGCTCCCGGACCCAGCGCGCCACGCGGCCGCCACTTCACGTCCCACGAGGATTACGGCAAGGCTAATCACGATCTGCGTGAATCGGGCCGATCGTATCCGGCGTTCGGCTCGCACGCGCAGCAAGTGGACAAAATCCGCGGTCGTTTCGCCATATGGGCGCCAGACGCCGCGTCGATTCCACAACGCGAATGCCCACACAGCCGCGGTGTACAGCAAGACCATACCTCCGACGCGAAGCGTACCTGCGGCGTTGTAGCGCGCGACGATCGTGAACGACAAAACAAGCGTGACGATCGTGAGCGCGATTTCGATGGCGACGATCGTGCGCAGTCGCCTGGACTGGCGATGTACACGCTGGGCGAGTCTTTCGCTCACATCGAGCGCGCGATGCTCATCCGTGCGCCAGGTGGCGCCGACAGCTTGCCAGGTCGTCTCGGGACTCATCGCTGACTTCCACTCGTTAGGATCGCACGCAGCGCAGAGCGGCCGCGCGATAGCCGCACGGCAACGTTGCCTTCGCTGATTCCCATCACGTCCGCGATCTCTCCATTCGTGAGGCCTTCGAGGCTCAGCGCGATGACGTCCCGCTGCAGGTCCGGGAGTCGCTGCACGGCAGCCACGAGCTCATCGCGCCCAACTTGGCGCGGAGGTGAAGCATCCTCGGTGACGGGATCGGCGATCTCTGACACGACGCTCAAATCGACGAGTGGGGCGTTGCGTCGACGTCGTCGCCAACGGTGGGTGAGCCCGCGGTTTTGCGCGATGCGAA
>CBQVAZ010000631.1:0-2667 GCA_967720205.1 uncultured Gemmatimonadaceae bacterium
CAGCAGGCGATGGATGGCCCACCCCACGTATCCAAAACGATCCGCCAGCTCGAGCCCGCGGGAGCCAAATATCACCGCGCGCGCCCACTCGCCTAACGTGAGGTAGTAGGCCGCCATGCCGATGTGCGCGAGGATGATGTTGTGCACGTTGCCGACGTCCCGGTCCGACAGCGCGGAGACGTCGCCGATTCTGTCGGCGCGCGAGAGCCTCCACGCCTCCTCGAACAGGCCGCGCGCGCGCTCCAGCTCGTCCCGCGCCAGCACGATGAGCCCCGTCCAGACGAGCAGCCGTGGCAATAGCGTGCGCGGCGCGACTGCGCGCGCGATAGGGATTGTGCGTTCGGCAAGGGCCAGACCTTCGCTCCACTCACCCACGGCCGACGCGTATTCGATCGCGATCTCGGCAGTCCATGCCTGCAGCACGGGAGATCGAAGCTGCTCCGCAAGACGCGCGGCTTCGCGCCGGTGCGACTCCACGCCGACGGAGTTGCCGCTGAAGCCTTCGAGGATCGCCATGGCCCAATGCGCCGACCACGCCACGCCCTTATCGCCGCTGGCGTTGGCGTGCGCCAGTGCCCGCGCTCCGTGCTCACGCGCCAGCGCGGAGTTGCCGGTCCAACCATAAAGCTGCAGTAGCACGCGGTGCAGCCGGCCCAGCAGCGCGTCATCTCCAAGTTGTTCCGCTGCGGGTAGGATCTCGAGCAGCGCCACCCTTCCTTCATCGGGCCTGCCTAACGAGAGCAGGATCATCCCTTTGGTGACGCGCACACGGATCGCGAGATCCAACCGCCCCGCTGCACGGGCGGCGTCCTCCGCTTCTCCAAAGAGCCGCAGCGCATCGGACGCTTGGCCAGCGAATACCGCGGCCAGCCCCATCTGCCGCAGAACGCGCGATCGGGCGACGTCGTCCCCTTCCGCCTGCGCCAGCGCGTATGCCTGGGACCATAGCTCGTCCGTCGGCTCGCCGATGCGGCCGCGCGCTGTTGCCAGATCCTCCACGAGCGCGCGCAGGTCGGCCGGAGCCAGGGTGGACTCCGGAAGCTGTTTGACGATCTGCAGCGCCTCGGAGAGCCACTGTGCTGCCTCGCGATCGGCGCGCTTGGCCAGCGCGTCCCGGCCGGCGGCCGCCAGGAACCGCAGATCCCGCTCGGCGGTGCCTAACGAGCTTCCGCGCGCCAGGTGCACCGCGATCTCCGCCGCATGCTGAATCGCCGAGTCGCCGTGCTGCCGGATCATCTCTTCCGCGATGCTCGCATGCAGCGCGCGGCGGCGCACTGACGTCACGCCGTCCAGCACGGCCGACTGCACGATGGGGTGCGTGAACTCATAGTGCGCCGATCGCGCGCTGCGTGTCTCGATCAGAACGCGCCACGCGCACAGCTCGTCGACCGAATCGGCGAGGGCAACGGGGTCGACTGCCGCAACCCGTTCAAGGAGCTCCAGGGACGCTCGCGCACCGACCGTCGCCGCGATTTCCGCCACGCGGCGCGCGCCATCGGAAATCTCCGCGAAGCGGTTTTGCACCGCGTCGCGAACCGTCGACGGTAACGCGATCTCCGTCAGATCCCATGCGACCCAACGATCGTCGACTTTCCGGATGCGCCCATCGATGACGAGGGCCTTGAGCGTTTCCTCGACGAAGAAAGGATTCCCGCCCGTGTGCGCGTGCAGAGGCGTCGCGTGTAACTCTGCCGCTTCGCGCTCGATACCGAAGACGCGCTGCAGCAACGCGACGATGTCCTGCTGCGTGAGGGGCTCCAGACGGCGGACGGTTGCTTCGCGCATGGATGTGAGCGATCGCTCGACTTTGCTTAGCGCTGCGACCATTGGGGGCTCGTCGTTAGCATACGCGACGAGGAGCAGTGCCGGTGTATCAGCAATCTGTCGCGCCAGGAAGTGAATCAGCTCCAGCGACGACGGATCGCACCACTGCACATTGTCGAACGCGATCATGAGCGGCCGACGTACCGTTAGGCGCTTGATGAACTGCACGAAGTTCCAGTGCAGACGCGCTCGCAAATCGGGGTCCTTGCCAGCGTGTTCCGCCCCGTTCGTGCGCCGCGTGGGTAGTCCGGGCAGCAGCGCGTGAAGGTCGCTCTCTACACCGCGGGCTAGGACGGAGAGCGAACCCTCGTCGATCGCGCTGAGCATGGGAACCAGCGCGTCGGCGATGACTCCATATGGAGAGTGTGATTCGACGGCGAACGCGCGGCCGACGCCGACCGAAAAACCGTGTGCCTCTGCTTCGGCGGTGATCGCCTCTAGCAGGCGCGTCTTGCCGACGCCGCTGTCGCCAGTCAGAAAATAGGTGTGTCCTTTCCCTTCATAGGCGTGATCGAGTGCGAGCCGCATGGCGTCGATTTCGGTACGCCGGCCGACGAGTGGAAGCTCATGGCCCCAGGGCAATGCGGCGACAATCTCACGCGTCACCGAACGTGTGTCCGGCGGCTGCCGCGTGGGATCTCTCGACGGAGCTGACGTGTCTGTTGCCCTCACCACACATTACCCCCTGCGGTCGTTACGGCGACCGGAGATAAACCCAGTGGAGATGATCGGTCGAACGAGCGCTTTACGCTAGCGTTTCGCACTCCGCCACCGCCGCCTGCAACCGGTAGCACGCGAGCCGCGATGCTCACGAACGGCTGGGGAGCACCATCGCGACGGCCG
>CBQVAZ010000632.1:0-2659 GCA_967720205.1 uncultured Gemmatimonadaceae bacterium
ATGAGGGCGTCCTCGTCTTCACCTGCTGCGCCGGCCAGATCCTGTGTCGCCTGGGGAGGTTCCAACGCAAGTGCCGAGAGGAACGCGGCGCGCGAGGGGTAGCCGCCGGCGATGGTTTGCAGCTGGTCCAGATCCGATAGCCGAGGATCGACGCGATCGTAGCGTTCCCGGAGAATTCCGTCGTACAGGAGCCTAACGCGAGTGATGTCGTTGGCGACGGCCCCTTCTTCGTCTGTCGTCGTGCGCAGATTGTCCATCAGCGCCACGAGCTGGCGATGCGCCTCCCGCGCGCGAGGCGGTGGTGTGTACGAGGCAAAGGCATCGACGCTGAACGATGATGCAGCCAGCGTTTCGAGTGCCGCGCGCGCAGTGACGTCGCCGATGCCGGGAAGCAGCATCAGGACGCGATACCAGCTCACTTCATCACGCGGGTTTTCAAGGATTCTGAGGAAGGCGAGAACATCTTTGACGTGAGCCGCCTCGAGAAACTTGATCCCACCCCATTTCTCGAACGGAATGCGCCGATTCGTGAGCTCGATCTCGAGGTCGGCCGACTGATATCCGGCACGCACGAGGACGGCGATTTCCTTGAGCGGCATTCCGCCTTCGTGCAGCTCCAGCACACGATCGCACACGAAGCGCGTCTGCTCCTGCTCATCGCGAACAGACACGAGCCACGGGCGTTCGCCGCCGTCGCGCTGCGTCCAGAGGTTCTTTGTAAAGCGCTCGCTCGCGCGCGAGATGAGTGTGTTCGTCGTGTCCAGAATCGGCTGCGTGGATCGGTAGTTCTGCTCGAGCGGAACGATTGTCGTGCCGGGGAACTGCTCTGGGAACTGCAGGATGTTGCGGAAGCTCGCGCCGCGGAACGAATAGATGCTCTGCGCATCATCGCCCACCACCGTGACGTTGCGATGCGTGCGGCACATGCCGCGCAGGATGCGCGCCTGCAGAATGTTTGTGTCCTGGTATTCGTCGACGAGCACGTGATCGTACAGCCCACTGATGCGCTCGCCTAACGAGGGCGCTTCGAGCATCAGGGCCCAGAAGAGCAGGAGATCGTCGTAGTCGACCAGGTTGCGCGCTGCCTTGCGCTGGATGTAGTCGGCGTAGATGCGCTCGATGTGCGGCAGCTCGTCGACGAACTGAGACAACTCTTTGCTCAGCAGCTCGGTGATCTCGCGCCCGGTGTTGATGTGCGTGGAATACAGATAGTGCAGCGTTTCTTTCTTGGGAAATCGACGCTTCGTGTCGGCGTAGCCCAGCGCGGCGCGGGAAAGCTGCATGAGATCTTCGGCATCCCCTTGATCCATGATGCTGAAGTCGCGGGCGACACCCGCCTGTGCGCCGTAGCGCCGCAGCAAGCGGTGTGCGGTGGCGTGAAATGTCCCGCCATGTACCTGGCGCGAGCGACTCCCGACGATCCGCTCGGCGCGTGTGATCATCTCTTCAGCCGCTCGGCGCGTGAAGGTGAGCAGCAGGATCCGCTCTGGTGGGACGCCGCGGTCGATGAGGTGGGCAACTCGGTAAATGAGAGTCCGGGTTTTCCCCGTTCCGGCGCCGGCGACTATCAACAGCGGGCCGTCCCCACTCATGGCGGCGGCTGCCTGCTCAGCGTTCAATTCGGCGGCGATGTCGCGACCCGAAGGCTGCTCGACGTGGGGGCGCTGGGGGTAGAGCTGGGTCGGATTCACTAGTCGCCAATGTATGGCGTGACAGCGAATTCGCGTACCAAAATCTTTCGGTACGTGTTCGGGCTCCGCGATTCCTGCGTTGACGTCCGGGGTCAGACTCCATGACGTCAGTTCGCGACACGCGGCGCCCATACCGCGGGCATCCGCCAGCTTCGTCCGTCGCATTTCTTCCTTTCGGAGTCTGACCCCGGGGTGGAGTCTGACCCCGTCATGGAGTCTGACCCCAGGTGCCTAACACAGTGTGACGGTGTCGGTCTTCCACGTGACCCCAGCAACCCGCATAACGCCTGGGGGAATCCGCGTGACTCTCAACACCTTAATTCGTCCAAGCAATCGTCACATAGTGAGTCCGCGTTAATGAAAGTGGGCCGGTAACTCTGGCGGAGCAAACCTGGCTGACTTACATTCGCGCGGTTAGACGCTCGGCGTTGTGCCCTTTTGTGACGGTCATTTCCTAACGGGAGTGCCTAGCGATTGAGGCGCCGAGCTGATGTGACGCTGGACGGCGATGCGGGTGAAAGGGTTCGTGCAATCGTCATCGCGCGGGCCGCTGTGCGGTAGCTCACATCGTCATTCAGCACAATGTGACGGCACCAAACGACGCAGGGTCTCCTGTCTTGTGGCGGGGGCCGCTTACTGCGGCGTCCGCCGTCTTTGGCCGGTCCCGCCGAGCAGCGCGGGTGCGGCTCGGTAAGTAGGAAACGTATCCGCGCAGGAACCAAACGAAACTCTGCAGAAAAAAGGGGGAAAACGAATGCAGAAGCTCACCAGGTCGTTATTCGCGCTCGGCGTGCTAGCGGGGCTCGCCGCCTGCGGTGACGACGTCTCGGTCACAGAACCGCCTCCGGTAGTGCCGGCTGTTACAGGCATCACTGTCTCGCCTGGATCAGCCACACTGGCTGTTGGCGCGACGGCGCAGCTGTCGGCGGTAGTGACGGCCAACGATCCGTCTGTTGCGACGACGGTGA
>CBQVAZ010000633.1:0-2656 GCA_967720205.1 uncultured Gemmatimonadaceae bacterium
TCATCGAAGCCGTGCTCTATCCAACGCCGCGCAAGAACGTGCGCACGGTCGAGGACGTGAGCTCGGTGCTGGAGCGACTGCGCCCGGGTGATGTGGTAAGTCTTCTGGTGTACAACGCCCGCGCCAAAGCAACGCGTGTCGTGGACCTCGAGTTAGGCGGGAGGTAGGTCTGAGGTCTCAGGTCTGAGTAAGAGGACCTAACGTGTCGGCCGGCGATCTCGATAGAGGCGCCGGCCGATTTGTTTGCGCGCACTTCGCAAAAAGCGCAGCGCGGACAAACGCGGACACTGCGAGGATAAACGCGGACTTGAGAGAGGTGAACAACAAGTGAGTCCGCGTTCGTCTTGTTCCTGTCCGCGTTCGTCCGCGCTTTCGCTTTTGAGGGGAACGCGGCGGCGACAGTCCATGCGCTACGCTTGGCGCTTAGCTGGGTACATATTTGGGTCACGCGAATGTGGCGGAATTGGCAGACGCACTGGACTTAGGATCCAGCGGGGAAACCCATGGGGGTTCGAGTCCCCCCGTTCGCATGACAACAAGGTCTGAGGTCTGAGGTCAGAGCAAATCGTCGAGACTTACGAGATTCACGGCTTGCCGGTCGTCGTTGACAATACGCGACCAGACATCGCAACCAGCGACGTTCTCCAGCGGTTTGACGAAGCGATTCTGTTGATCGACCGCTATCAGCCGTGGCGTTTGCGACACCTGCGGCGCGACGTGCGTGAGTTCCGCATCGTGCGCTTTCCGAGCCGCGGCGCGTTCGTTCCGGGAGATCGGGCGATCATCACAGAGCTGACGTTTCTCGCACGGCGCGACATCTCCGCGGCGCCTGTCGCCGCCTCCATCCTCCACGAGGGGATGCACGCCCGAATCGAGGCCAACGGGCTCGCCGTCGCCTCACGTGATAGCGCTCGCGAGGAGCGCATCTGCCGCCGAGTCGAATTGAGTTTCGGCCAAGCGCTGCCAGAAGCGTTAGGCGCAGACGTGGTCGAGCGGGCGGCGTGGGCGCTCGGTCTCAGCGATCAAGAAGTCGCGCCCACGATCGACTGGGCGGAAGCGCGGCGACGACAAGACGCGGTCGATCGCAGCGCGCTGACTGGGCAGGAGTAGTCTCCAAATGAAGAGGGCGGCCCGATGAACCGGGCCGCCCTTTATTTCGCCGTTAGGCGCCGACTAGCGCATTGCTATTAGCCGCGACAGGTCGGCTGTGTCGTAACCAACGGATTCGCCTGCCGCTCGGTGACCGAAATGCTGAAGAAACAACCAGCCCGCTTGTAGGCTTCGGACGTTGTTGCCCACCCACCGTTGAGCTTCCCGGGAGCTGCCACGGCCTTAATCCCGAAACGATACATATCGGCCAAACGTCGACCGTGCATGTACAGATTCACCGCCCTCGAGTGCTTGAGAAGATCGAGCGCTGGAATCTGCCCGCTGTACGGCGTTAGGCCGTCGAGCGCCCTGAGCTGGTTGATCGCTGTCGTGAACTCAGCGGTGTTGTTGTTGGCCAGCGCAACTTCCGCCACATAGAGTAGTAGCTCTCGCGTTGAGATCGCCGTACCGGGGATAAACCGACCGTCGACGTTAAAGGTCGTTACTCGCACGTACCTGTCAGCATTCTTGGCGAGCGCCGGATCTTTCACATTCGCGACGGGATCCATGAGCGCAATATCCGTAATCTTTGTGCCCGCGGCATTCCGGACAAAGAAGTAGTCGCCTCCCGCAAGCTCCGCTCGCTGATTGATTTCAAAACCAGACCCCGGGTTCCCCTGGCCGCCTACCGGACTCGGGGTCATCTCCAGTCGGTAATCGTTGTTTGCGCCGATGATCGCGAGCGCCGCATTTGCGTCGGTCACGATATCGGCGTCGCCAACGAGCGGCTGAGCAGGCGGAGTCGCACCCGGGTTAACCTTGAGCCAAACCGCCTTGCCGTGGCGTGCCCGCGCGCGCATCGCGGTAAGATCAGCACGCATGGTCGTAGTCGTAGCCTTTGCCAGTCCCTTAGTCGCATAATCGATCGCGACGTCGTACAGACCGGACATCTTCGACTCGCCTTCCGGCGCCGCCGCGACCGTGCGGTACGACTTCACGACAAAGTCGTCGAACATGTCCGGGATTAATACATAGATCATCGAGCCGTACAGGTACGCGCGCGCCAGTTCATTCGCCGACGTAAGCGTACCGGCCTTCTCAAAGCCTAACAACCGCGTAATCGCCTCGTCGGTCAAGTAGCGAGCCTCGGATACGTTGAACGTCGCGGCGTCGACATACTCGTTGAACGGATCCGAAACGCCACCATCATCCAGCTGCTTGAAGCCGTCGCGAGAGCCCGACCAGACCAGCTCGTCCGTCACGGCACCATACGGCGCAAGAACTGAGTTGAACGCCTTGATGACCGAAGAACCGGCGCCATTCACAATCGACGCCGTAGCAGCGGGGTTGTTCAGCGCGTCATCGACGACGTTGTTGGGGTTGTCGACGTCAAGAACGTTGTTGCAGGCCCCCTGGAGCGCGGCGGCCGCGATGGCCGCCGCTCCCCTGAACGCACGATTCGCGCGCTGTGAAAATGCGTGGATTCGCATCGTTAGGTTTCTCCTTAGAAGCCGACGCGGACGTTGATCGCGAAACGACGCGCGATCGGCCACCCGAATGCGTCAAC
>CBQVAZ010000634.1:0-2645 GCA_967720205.1 uncultured Gemmatimonadaceae bacterium
ACGCAGGAGAAGCTGCTGAGCAAGAGACGCTGGACCTGCCGATAGCATGCGCGAGCGGCACTGGCGCCTCATAGCGCAGCTAGGGAGACTACTGGCATGTGGCGCCTGACGCCTATCCTTTCGTTCTTTGTTCTCGCCTCCTGCTATCAGGATCCGGTCATTCCAAAGCAGCGTGACGAGATTCTGCTGCGCCTAACGCTGAGCAGCGCAACGATCCGCGCCGGCGAACCGGACACGATAAGGGTCACTGCCGCGAACAACTTCGGCGAGCGCATCACGATCAGCTTTCCGAACGCATGCGTGGTCTTCGCATATATCCGCGATCCCCGCGGGCGGGTCGTCACTCCAGGACGCGGGTGGAGCTGCATCCCGGTCGTTTCAACTCTCGTTCTCAATGTGAACGAGGTGCGCACTTTCACCTTCGTGTGGACCGGCCTCAGTGAGTTTGCCGGTACGCTGCAGCCAACGCCGCTCGCCCCTGGAGACTATTACGCCACGGCCACCCTCGAGTCGGGCGACTTCGCCGTTCACACACCCCCAGTGCGCGTGACCCTGGTCCCGTAGCCCTTACCGTCAGCTCTGCTCTCGTTATGCACCGATACGTCATTCTGCTCGCGGTCGCGCTGCCAGTCTCACTCGCTGCGCAGACGGACCCGCACATGGCCAAAGCGCGTCGAGTATTGCGCGCCGTGCCGCTTGTCGATGGGCACAATGACTTGCCGTGGGCGATCCGCAACTTCACGCAAGCGCCGCGCGACGTAGAGGCGTACGACCTGCGCAAACCCACGTCTGGACAGACCGACTTCGCCCGCCTGCGCAAAGGAATGGTGGGTGGTCAGTTCTGGAGCATCTATATCCCTGGCGAGATCAAGGACTCCGGCTTTGCACGAGTTCAACTGGAGCAGTTCGACATCGCACGACGCACGATCGCCAAATATCCGGACATGCTGGAGTGGGCGCTCACGGCGGGCGCGATACGCCGCGCGCATGCACGCGGACATATCGGGTCGCTCCTCGGCCTGGAAGGCGGGCACGCCATCGAGAATTCGTTAGGCGTGCTTCGCGTGTACTATGACCTTGGCGCGCGCTACATGACGCTCACGCATAACGTGACGCTGGACTGGGCCGACGCCGCGCTGGATCAGGCCAAGCACGGCGGCCTCACGAAGTTCGGCGAGGAAGTAGTGCGCGAGATGAATCGCTTGGGGATGCTCGTCGACCTCTCGCACGTGTCACCGGGCACGATGAGCGACGCGCTCACTGTCACTGAAGCGCCAGTCATCTTCTCGCATTCATCCGCGCGCGGCCTGACCGATGTGCCGCGCAACGTCCCCGATTCGATTCTCGCCAGGCTGCCCCAGAACGGTGGCGTGGTCATGGTGACTTTCGTGCCGACGTTCATTTCGCGGAAGCTCGTCTCGCACGACTCGACCCGCCTCACAAAACAATCAGAGTTCCGACTGCGTCACCCCGGCGACTCAGCCGCTGTCGCGCGCGATCTCGCCGAATGGGATCGCGCCAACCCGAGGCCCAAGGCAACGATCGCTGATGTCGCTGAACACATCGAACACGTTCGCAAGATCGCGGGCGTCGATCATGTTGGTATCGGCTCCGACTTCGACGGCGTCTCAGAGACTCCCGAAGGGCTGCCGGACGTATCGTCTTTCCCAACGCTCTTCGCCGAGCTGTCGCGGCGCGGATGGAGCGAACGCGATCTCAGGAAGCTCGCCGGTGAGAATGTCTTGCGAGCGCTCGGCCGAGCCGAAGTCGTCGCCAAGCGTTTGCAGCGCGAGCGTCCGCCGTCGACGAAGACGATCCAGCAGCTCGACGGCTCACCAAAGATGTAATCGGTTGTCCGTCGCCGGAGGGAGCTCATGAGATCAGTAACCAAGTGCGCGCTCGTCATGCTCGGCGTTTCGGCCGGTGTGGTCTCCGCGCAAAGCACGGCGCGACTCGGCACGATCGACTTCCCGACCAGCGGCGCACCTAACGCGCGGCCCGTCTTCATCCGCGGCGTGCTGTATCTGCACAGCTTCGAGTACGATTCCGCGGCGAAGGCATTCCGCGAAGCGCAGCGCCTCGACCCGTCGTTCGCGCTCGCCTACTGGGGCGAAGCGATGACCTACACGCACCCGGTCTGGTTCCAGCAGGATCTGCCCGCGGCGCGCGCTGTGCTCGCGCGCTTTGGAGCCGATCGCAACGCCAGGCTGCAACGCATCGCAGATGGGCGCGAACGCCGCTGGTTCGAGACGGCGGAAGTGCTCTACGGTGACGGAAGCAAAGAGCGGCGCGATACGCTATTCGCCGAGTCCCTGCGTCTTCTCGCGCGCGATTACCCCAAGGATGTCGAGGCGCAGGCTTTCTACGCCCTGTCGCTGTTAGGGACGACGCATGGCGGTCGTGACGTCGCCACGTACATGCGCGCCGCCGCGATCGTCGAGGACGTCTTTCGGGCGAACCCGGACCATCCCGGCGCTGCGCACTATCTCATTCACAGCTACGACGACCCGGCGCATGCGCCGTTAGGCATGCGCGCCGCGAGAGCCTACTCCAAGATTGCGCCCGGCGCGGCCCACGCCCAGCACATGACGTCGCACATCTTCGTCGCCTCTGGCCTCTGGGATGACGTCATCACGGCAAACGTG
>CBQVAZ010000635.1:0-2642 GCA_967720205.1 uncultured Gemmatimonadaceae bacterium
GCGACACCCAGATCTTGAGCGCATGAAATCCGCGCGAGAACTGCGGGCCTAACGCCAAGAGGTCGACGCCGCGCCCGGTCAGCGCCTTGTCTTCGTAGACGTAACTGGGATCGATCGAGAACGCATTCGCCAGCGATTGCATGTCGCGCACGACGACAACGCCGCCGGAATGCGGCGTGTACAGCCACTTGTGCGGATCCAGCGCTACTGAGTCCGCACGTTCGATTCCGGTAAATAGCGGGCGCAGCGCATCGGTAAGAGCCGCCACGCCTCCATACGCCCCATCCACGTGCAACCAAAGTCCATGCTCCTCGCAGACGTCCGCTATTTCATTGATCGGATCGATCGCGCCTGTCGACACGGTGCCGCCAGTGGCGATCACGACGACAGGCTTGTAACCGTTTTGGATGTCGCGCCTAACGGCAGATCGTAGTGACTCGACGCGCATCCTGAGGTTGTCGTCCGTGGGCACGATGCGCACGGCCTCACGTCCCATTCCCATCATGTCGGCGGCGCGCGTGTTGATGTCGTGAACCTGGGATGACGCGTACATCGTGAGCGGCGGCCCGGCCCGCATCCCCAACTCGCGGATCGCCCAGCCGGCACGCGCATCGCGCGCCGCCTTGAGCGCAATGAAGCCGGCCATCGCGCCTCCAGACGTCACGTAACCACCAGCCGTCGATGGAAGCCCCAGGCGGCCCGCGAACCAACGGCCGAGGTGTAGCTCGATCTCGGTCGCCGCGGGCGAGAGCCGCCAGGCACCGACATTCTGATTGAGCGCGGCTGCAATGAGATCCGACGCGGTGCCCGGCACCGTGCTGGCACCGGTGATGTACGCCATGAACCCCGGATGTCCGGTGTACGTGGCATGCTCCAGCGCGATCGTCCGCAGCGCCGAGATGACCTCTTCTGTCGACAGCGGCTCGTTAGGTATCGGTCGTGTGACAGCGGCGCGAACCTGTTCAGCCGTCGCTCGGCCGCCGACAGGCATCGACGACAACCGCTCGAGCAACTCTCCCCACAACTCGACGATTTGGCCGCCAAAGGCTCGCGCCCGATCCGCATCCCACGCGAGATCGCTAACCGGCGCTATCGACGTCCGATCATTCTGACCAGCACCCTCGGCTATTCTATCCTGCTGCTGCATCGCGATGCTCGTTGGGTTGTGGTCCGCAAATAAATGTCGTCTCCAGCGCAACACGTAAGCTGCGGCCGAAAACCATCAATGGCTCGTGCTCTAGCTAATCCTGGAACACCTTCGTTGGTGCCCGACGCAACCTAGTCATGCCATTCTGTGTCAGACGAGCCCAGATGACGCCAGGCCCTCACCCCTCTCTGCGTTGCACCTTGGGCAGTCGGCCATTCGTCGCGTTGGCGCTTGCGCTCGTCGGATGTGCGCGCAGCTCGAGTGTGCAGTCCGGGTCGCAGATCTCAGACCGCGAACAACCGCGTTATGTGGCGGGGCCGGTGTACGCGTTCGTCAACGGCAACTGGCTCGCCGACGGCGCCTTCACGCAACGGACGTTCTATAGCGTTAATGGCGTACTTCGGTCCACCGCTCCGGCGCAGCTCGACAGCACGATCGACCTCGGCGGCGGATTCGTTATTCCGCCATTTGGCGACGCGCACACGCACAACCTCGACGGCGCCCGCAACATCGATCAGATCATCAACGCCTACATGCGCGAGGGGACTTTCTACGTTCAGGTCCTAACGAATTATCGCTCCGGCGCGGACCAGGTTCGTAGTCGCTTCAACCGACCCTGCACGCTGGACGTCCTATACGCGAATGGCGGCGTCACCGGCACCAGGAGCCACCCGTTCCTGGCCTACGAGCCGCGTGCGTTAGGCATCTACCAGTTCGACCAGTGGCGCGCGCGTGCCGCCGAGATTTGGAAGAGCCGCATCGGCGAAGGCGACGTCTACTGGTTTGTCGACAGTCAGTCGGACCTCGAGGCCAAGTGGCCGAAGATTCTAGCCGGTGGCCCTGACCTTCTGAAGATCTTTCTCCTCGACGCCTCCGACACGAGCGTTCCGCCGCCGGCAGATTCGACGCTGAAATCGGGCCACGGACTCAAGCCTTCCGTCGTGCCCGCAATCGTCAGGCGCGCGCACGCTGCCGGGCTGCGCGTCGCGGCGCACGTCGAGACGGCGCGCGATTTCGAGATTGCAGTCGATGCTGGCGTCGATCTTTTCGCGCACGTGCCGGGCTACGAGATGGATCCAGACGCGGCGCCAGGCTCCGTCTTGATCAGCGACGCGGCCGCCACGAAAGCGGGAGCTCGCGGCGTCGTGGTCATCACGACAGCCTCGTTGACATCCCTTGTGCCAGGGCGAGCGGACTCCGCGCAAGTTGCGGCGCGCCGAGTCGAGCTCGTTAGGCAGAATCTGCGCATGCTGATGCGGCACGGCGTGCGGATCGCTGTCGGATCCGATCGGTACGGCCAAACCGCCTCGCATGAATATGCTGCCCTCAAGCGCCTGGGGCTCTGGGATAGCCGTCAGCTACTGGATCTCTGGAGCGAGACGACGCCACAGAGCATGTTCCCGCGCCGACGCATCGGACGCCTAACGGATGGCTACGAGTCGAGCTTCCTGGTCCTGCGTGCCAATCCGCTCACCGACTCCACAGCCCTCTCCAC
>CBQVAZ010000636.1:0-2637 GCA_967720205.1 uncultured Gemmatimonadaceae bacterium
GCTGACTGCGTGTATGCAAGGCCATGGCGATTTCTTCCAGCGCCGCGTTGCCGGCCCGCTCACCAATACCGTTCACCGTGCATTCGACCTGCCTCGCCCCTGCGCGCACGCCAGCGAGCGAGTTAGCGACCGCGAGGCCGAGGTCGTCGTGACAATGCGTGGAGATCATCAGCGCGTTAGCGCGCGGCACGCAAGCGCGGACGCCGGTAATCAGATCGAAATACTCGTCAGGCGTCGCGTAACCAACTGTATCTGGGATGTTGAGCGTCGTCGCGCCCGCGTCCGCGGCTGCGCTGAGCACCTCGTGCAGGAAGCCGCGGTCGGAGCGTGCTGCGTCCTCGGCGGAGAATTCCACATCGTCGCATAACGAGCGTGCATGGGCGACCATGCGGCTCACCGTCGCCAGCACGTCGTCTCGACTCATGCGCAGTTTGTGCTGCAGATGGATGTCGGAGGTTGCGAGGAATGTGTGGACACGTCGTCGCTTGGCCGGCGCGACCGCCGACCAACACAGTTCGATGTCACGCTCATTGGCTCGAGCGAGCCCGCAAATAACGGGAGATTGTTCGCTCGACACGCCGACCTCGCTGGCGACGGCGTGCACCGCATCCCAATCGCCGCGCGACGCCGCCGGGAATCCCGCCTCGATGACATCAACTCGGAGACGCGCGAGCTGTCGCGCGACTTCGACTTTCTCGGCACGCGTCATCGTACATCCGGGTGCCTGTTCGCCGTCGCGCAGAGTCGTATCGAAGATGAGGACGCGCCCGCTCATGCGCCGCCTTCGCCCGGTCGTACTTCGCGCGGCTGCACGAACGGCATCATGCGACGCAGTTGACGTCCGACGCGTTCGATCGGATGATCCACGTCGCGCGCTCGCGCGCTGTAGAAGTTCGTGCGCCCCGTCGCGTTTTCATCGATCCACTCGCGCGCGAAGCTGCCGTCCTGTATGCGAGCGAGCAGGTGACGCATGGCCGCGCGCGTTTCGTCTGTGATCACTTGCGGCCCGGCGACGTAGTCGCCGTATTCGGCTGTGTCGGAAACCGAGTAACGCATGTAGCTCAGGCCTCCCTGATACATCAGGTCGACGATGAGCTTGAGCTCGTGCATGCACTCGAAGTAGGCGAGCTCCGGCTGATAGCCCGCGTCGACGAGCGTCTCGAAGCCTGCTTTGACCAGCGCGGACACACCGCCGCACAACACGGCCTGTTCGCCGAACAGGTCGGTCTCCGTCTCTTCGGCGAAGGTTGTCTCGAGCACACCGGCGCGTGTGCAGCCTAACGCCTTGGCATAGGCGAGCGCGTCGGGGAAGGCGTGACCGGACGCGTCTTGCTGCACCGCGACGAGTGCGGGGACTCCGCCGCCCTGTGAGAACACTTCGCGCACGCGATGGCCGGGGGCTTTGGGCGCGACCATGCTGACGTCCACGTTATTAGGCGGCACGATCTGGTCGTAGTGCACGTTGAATCCATGCGCGAACATGAGCGTCTTACCCTCGGTGAGGTGCTCGCGCACGCTGCGCTCGTACAGCTCGCGCTGCGCCGTGTCCGGCGCGAGTAGCACGATCACCTGCGCTTCACGAGCGGCATCCGCCACGCTGCGCACGCGAAGCCCACGCGCGGCAGCGGCGTCGCGGCTCTTGGAACCGTCGTGCAGGCCCACGCGCACGTCGAGGCCGCTCTCCGTCAAGTTGAGCGCGTGCGCGTGCCCCTGACTGCCGAAGCCCACAACGGCGATGGGTCGATCGCGCAAGCGAGCGATATCGGCGTCGGCATCGTAGTAGAGCCTGGTCGCTTTGTCGGAAATAAGAGTTGTCATCGTTAGGCAGCCTCAGTGTCGGACGCGCCGTCGGCCTGCCACTGATACGGGCGGCCTGGGCCGCCATCGGTGGTCCGCTGAGCGGTCTCGGGTCTTGTGACTCTTTCGGTGAGTCGCGCAGGTGATGCGCCGAGGGCCATGGCGATCCGGCCGGACCGGATCAGTTCCAGGATGCCGAACGGGCGCAGTCGTTCGACAAATACAGCAACGCGTTCAGGCGCGTCCGTGAGGACGAGGATCATGACGGCCGCACTCATTTCTACAACGCGTGCGTGCGATTCGGCCGCGACACTCACGAGCTCAGCGAGACTTGGACTCGGCGCCGTCACCTTCACGAGGCAAGTCTCTTGCTCCACCGTGCGCTCGTGCGTGACATCGTGAACGGCGAGGACTTCGATCAGTCGATCGAGCTGTTTGACCACTTGCTCCACGTGATCGCGGTCGACAACGAGCGTCATGCGGCTCACGCCTGGGACCTCGCTCTGTCCAACGGCGAGGCTGGCGATGTTGAAGCCGCGCCGCCGGAAGAGACTCACCGCCCGGTTCAATACGCCGGGACGATCCTGCAGAAGTGCGATTAGGGTGTGCTGCTGCATGCTCATGCCTCTGCCTCGGAAGTGATCATTTCGCCGATGCTGCGGCCCTGCGGCACCATGGGAAACACGTTGACCTCACGTTCCACCTGGAAGTCGATCACCACGGGTCCGTCGTGCTCCCAGGCGTCAGTCACGGCGCACTCGACGTCGGCCGTGCGGGTAATCGTTAGGCCTCGCACGCCGTACGCCTCGGCAAGGCGCGCGAAGTCGGGCCCGGAGAGCG
>CBQVAZ010000637.1:0-2632 GCA_967720205.1 uncultured Gemmatimonadaceae bacterium
AGAAACAGAACGCCGAGACCGGCGTGATGCCCGTCGTCCCCGAGGAAGCCTTGGCGTACGGCTACACGGGCGAGGATCGCCATTTCGTGCGCGTATTCCTGGGCCACGAAGAGCCGCGCCTAACGTTTGCCGATGGCGTGGACGTCGTTCGCATCCTGATGACGGCGTATCAGAGCGCCGAGGAAGGGAAGACACTCGACTTCCCGCCCAAGGGGCTCGACAAGTTCGTCCCGAAGGTCGCGCAGGGTAAATGGAAGCCTTGAGCCTTTGGATGCTAGCGCCGGCACTTGGCCCGTTCATGCCTAACGAGGATCGCACACTGTTCCGCTAGCGCACCACGCGAACGCGGTCACCATTCACGTTCTGTGAGAGGACGGACACAGTCACGGCGCCGAGCGTGACGCTGCCGCCCACCTGCAACGCCGCGCTGCCCTTGTTCGAATCGCTGTTGGTGATCGGGAGCACTTTCAACACGCCAGCGCCGCTTGGGATCGACGTGTCGATCAAATAGACGAGCACTCCCGGCGTGAACGTGCCGTTCGTGTCGTAACCTTCCGCGCGGCGGCTCTCCGCCACCACCGCCGAGTTCGGCCCGGTTGGAATCACGACGATCTTGGTTCCGCCACTGCGCTCGACTGGCGTGAGAACCACTTCGCTCGTACCCACCGGGGCGCACGACACCTGGTTGTCGTCGACCCAGCCAAGCAGCCATCGCTCCCATCCGAAGTACTCGCGCGCGTGACCGCTGATCAGTCCCATGATACTGAAGCCACCGACGAAACGATGCGCCGCACCCGTGTACGCGTAGAGGTCCACCAATCCCATGCTGTGACCCATCTCGTGATTCAGCCAGTAAGCGCCCCAGCCAATCAAGTCTCTGCCCGACGTCGATCCGTTCAGGAGCGGCTTTCCACCGGCCGTCACGCCGAATCCCGGGGCCCCGATGAACGTCGGACCGTTGTTCAGCGCACCAGCGTCAGGATTCGAGACTATGAGGAAGGCGTCGCTCTGTGAAAAATCCACTGACGACGCGAGGTTGAGCGCCTCCTGGATGTATGCCCGGTGCAGGTCGAACGTGAGCGCATTCCACCCGTATGCAGTCGTCGGTTTGCTCATGCGCCGCCAAACAAAGGTCGGCTCGAGGATCAGGTTCATCCGGCCATAAGACACCGCGCGGAAGTAGTTCTCGGCGATCGGTGAGATGATCGCGAATACGTTTTGCGGCGTGCGAGTGGCGATAGCATCGGAGAAGTCGACGAAGACCATTGCCACACGGACGTCACCGGTGGCCTTCTGCCTGTTCGCGACGCGCGGCAAACCAAGGCCGATGTCGGAGAACTTCGCCGGGAGCCGGCACTCGGCGAGCAAGTCTGTGGCGCTGACAACGACACTCGCTGACGCTGTCAGTCCTCCGGCTGCGGCAGTGATCGTGGACTGGCCCGCGCTGACGCCGACGACGCTTCCAGACGCGTTGACAGTCGCGACCTGCGTCGACGACGATGACCACGTGACGGTACCAGTTGCTATGGACGCGCCGAATTGATCGCGGCCAGCCGCCGTCGCCGTCGCCGTTTGCCCTACCTGAATCGTTGCCGGTGCGAGCGAGACGCTCAGCGTTGTGAGGACCGGCGTGTTCTGTGTGTTCGGCGGGGTCGGCGAGCTGTCGCCGCCACCGCCACCGCCGCAAGCGAAGCTGGTCGCGGCCAGAAGGGCCACAACGATGATGCCGCGGAGGCTCAGTTGGAGACGTTCACCTCGGAGTGATCTCGTCACGTAGGCTAGACTCGCACGAAAGTGTGGTACACCGTGGGTAATTCGACCCGTGACCTTCATGCTTGGTGAATGGCCGCGCGCCTAACGGGCCCAGAGTTCGGCCGCGTCGCCCTGTTAGGCAGCGATCCTAGGTCCGTTAGCGGGCAATATCGAACCGGAACAGCATCTGGACCAGTACGGGGCGACTCTCGCCAGGTTGCATGGGCTCGAAACGTATGTACGGAACTGAGCGCCCCACGGCGTCGGCAAACGCGAATTCCGAAGCGCGCACGACGCGTAGCGACAAATGGTCGGGCCGGCCGGCGCTGTCAACCAAAAACTCGACGATTGCGTCGCCGCCAACGCCATTGCGCCGCAATTGGTCCGGATAGCGAGGTAGCAGGCAACGAGTGACTACCGGCGGCCGCGCCGCCTTTCCATCTAGCGCGGTAGCATTGGTCACACGGCACGCGCGAAGTGCGTTGACTGAGAAACCATCATTTCCCGCTATCGGGTCATCGCGAGTCAGTGGTTTCGTGGCACACGCCATGAAGACAAAGCTGACGAACAGCAACCGCGTTGTGGAGCGCGCACACGTGACGAAGTACCTGTGGGTCATCCTAACGAGCCTGCGGGATCATGCGGGTCCCTTCAAGACGTCGTTGATCCAGTTCTGGATGCTGCGTGTGTCCAGGCGATTGTTGTTGTTATGCCGGCGGCAGTCCTGGCCCCCATCGCTCACATTCGCGACCAGTCGGTCGTCCTCACTCACGTTCGGCTTGTTAGGCAGAAAAATGCCGCCACCGGAGTCGCCGGAGCACACGTAGCTCGGGATGGCCCAGAGTCCCCAGGTCTCGTCAACGACTCTTCGCACTCTCGA
>CBQVAZ010000638.1:0-2631 GCA_967720205.1 uncultured Gemmatimonadaceae bacterium
CACGTGGCTGTCCTCGACGCCCAGCAGCGATTCGAGCGCGACATCACGGTTACGCGCGGCATTCTCAACGGATCGTTGGTCCATCCGCGCGAGGTCTTTCGCGAAGCCATAGCGGAGCGTGCGGCCTCGGTGATCCTCGTCCACAACCACCCGAGCGGGGATCCTAGCCCGTCCTTGGATGACAGGATGGTCACCAACCAACTGGTTCTTGCCGGGCGAGTTCTCGATATTCCGGTACAGGACCACGTGGTGATAGGCCGAGGCCGCTACGTCAGTTTCGTTGAGTCGGGACTGATGCCGGCGCTTGGGGCCCCCAGCGAACCGCTGGATACGCCCGCCCGAGGTAGCGACAACCCTTCGGGCGGCGGAGGCTCGGCGGGATTCGGTCTGCGCCTAACGTAGGTCCTCACCGATAATCGCAATCGCGCCTTGTCTACTCTCGTACTGAGCGACGTGATACCAGGATGGCCGAGCGGACCGCATTTCGAGCGGCTCGACGCGGACCTTCTCGCGCGCGCGTATCGCTTCAGTGAAAAGGCGCACGAAGGTCAGTTCCGTCGTAACGGCGATCCATTCGTCACGCACTGCGTCGAAGTCGCGAAGATCCTGGCGGATCTGCAGCTCGATTCGGTCACTGTCGCGTGCGGGCTGATTCACGACGTCATCGAAGACACGCCAGTCACAATCGCCGACATCGAGCAGGAATTCGGCAAGGACATGGCGACGATCGTGGACGGCCTAACGAAGATCGGCCATCTCCCGATGACGTCGAAGCAGGATCGCCAGGTCGAGAACTATCGCAAGCTGCTGCTCTCCGTTGCCAAAGACGCTCGCGTCATCCTCATCAAGCTCGCCGACCGTCTGCACAACATGCGCACGCTCGATTGGCTACCGGAGGAGAAGCGCGAGCGCATCGCCCAGGAGACGCGCGATCTGTACGCTCCGTTGGCGCATCGTTTCGGTATGGCCAGGATGCGATGGGAGCTGGAGGACCTCGCGTTCAAGTATCTCGAGGCCGATGACTACAAGAAGCTCACGAAGCTCGTGCAGACCAAGCGCAGCGAGCGCGAGGCGCTCATCGCCGCGATGCGCGAGCCGCTGGAGCGTACGCTGCGCGACGCGGGCATTCCCGATGTCGAGGTGACGGGCCGTCCCAAGCACCTCTGGTCGATCTTCAAGAAGATGCAAATGCGCGAGCGCCCCTACGAGGAGATCTACGACCTCCTCGCGATTCGCGTGCTCGTGAACTCGGTGCCCGATTGCTATCACGCGTTGGGCATCATTCACGAAGGATGGACGCCGCTGCAGGAGCGCATCAAGGATTACATCGCGCAGCCGAAGTCCAACGCGTATCAGTCGCTGCACACGACTGTCTTCGGTCCGGGACGGCAGCTTTACGAGATTCAGATCCGCACACGCGACATGCATCGCACGGCGGAGATCGGGATCGCGGCGCACTGGCTGTACAAGGAGTCCGCCGGGAAGTCCACCGAGCTGGATCGCGCGCTGCACTGGTTCCGCCAGGTGCTCGAGCTGCAGCTCGACGCCAAGACGCCCGACGAGTTCCTCGAGTTTCTCAAGCTCGACCTCTACGCCGACGAGATCTTCGTCTTCACGCCGACCGGCGACGTCATTCAGCTGCCCAGAGGAGCGACGCCGATCGACTTCGCGTTCGCTGTGCACACGGAAGTGGGCGCGCACTGCCAGGGGGCGAAGGTCAACGGCAAGATCGCGCCGCTGTCACGCGAGCTCAAGAACTCGGAGACAGTCGAGATTCTGACTTCGCCTAACGCGAAGCCAAGCCGCGACTGGCTGTCGCACGTGCGCACGGGCCGCGCGCGGCACAAGATCCGCCAGTTCCTGCGCCACGAAGAGCAGCAGACCGCGGCCAAGATCGGACGCGAGATGCTCGACCGCGAGGTGCGCCGGCGCAAGCTGGCCAAGCCTGACGACGGTGCGCTGGACAAGGTCGCCAAGGAGAACTTCCGCCTCACGGACTCGAAGCACCTCATCGCCTCGTTAGGCCAGGGCGATATCGCCATCGTGGATGTGCTCAAGGCGCTGTATCCCGAACTGGCGCAGGAAGTCGAGCAGCCGTCCAAGCCCACGGCGATCGAGCGCCTCGTGGATCGCATGCGCGGCACGTCGCGCGGCGTCAAAATCCAGGGCGTCGACGGCGTCATGGTGCGTTATGCACAGTGTTGTCAGCCCGTCCCGGGAGACTCGGTCGTCGGCTACGTCACGCGAGGCCGTGGCGTAAGCATCCACCGCGCCGACTGTCCCAACCTCTTGATTCTCGTGCACGAGCCGGAGCGCCGGCTCGAGATCGACTGGACCGAGCAGCCTGGCGAGCGCTTCGTCGTGCGACTCGCACTCGCCGGGTACGATCGCCGGGGGCTCTACGCCGACCTCGCTGGAGCGATCTCCGCGACTGGAACTGATATTCGCGGACTCGAGCTACGCACGATCGATAGCCGCGTGACCGGCGCCGCGCTTGTCGAGGTGGAAAACCTCGTCCACCTCCAAAAAATCATGAAAGCTGCTCGTCGCGTGAAAGGAATCACTGAAGTCGCGCGCCGCGAACGGATCAGCGAAGACGAGAAGTAGGCTACCTCGCCATCGCGCCGAGTA
>CBQVAZ010000639.1:0-2623 GCA_967720205.1 uncultured Gemmatimonadaceae bacterium
CGTTTCGGTGAACGGCTGCGGTTGGACGACGACCGTGCGAACGGACACCGTTGCGTGAGTCTCGTCATCGCCCGCCTCACCGCCGCGGCAAGCGCACAGCAGGCCTAACGCGAGTCCTGCTGAAAGCGGGTACATCGCGGACAGTACGCGCAGGCGCATTACGGGTTGGCGGAAGAGGTGGTTAGTGTGTAGAGCCTAACGGCGGACGTAGCGATCCAGGCCGCCGCGATGTCGTCGATGTACTGCGCGATCACTTCCCGCGCCGTTCGCTGCGCTTCGAGCACGTTTGCGAGCGGCGACGCCCCTTCTTGATAGGCGCGGATGGACATAATGACGACGCGATTGGCGCTTTCAACGAGCGCTCGATCGCGCGCAACCTTGCCGAACGTCATCTCGCGTGCGCGCAGCGAGCGCGTGATCAGCGAGCGACTCTCGAGCCGGGCCAACTCGAGCTCAGCGCGCGCGCGGTCGCGCTCGGCGTCAGCGGCGAGGATGGGACCGCGATTGCGGTTGAGAAACGGGAGCGGGAAGGAAAAGCCAAACGTGGGAAGAAGCGTCCGACTGCTCCGCTCGGCCGGATCGCCGAATTCAACGCCTCCCTCGATGCTCGGCAGCATCCAAACGCTCCGGTGCTGGACGCGACGACTGAACTCAGCCGCCGTCAGTGAAGCCTCGGCAGCCGCGACTCTGAGCGGCAGCGTTGGACCGTCCGCGCCGGAGCCATCGTTAGGTGGTGCTGCGAGCGAATCGGCGAGCGTGACCACGATGCCGCTCGTCGGCATCCCCAGAACTGTCTGCAGGTCGAGGAGCGTCGCCAGCAATGTGATAGAGTCGGAGACGGCAATATTGAGTTGCTGACCAGCATTCACCGTCGCAAGCTGAACGTCCAACTCGCTCGCGTCGCCCGCGTCGCGCCGCAACTGGGCGATGCGTCGCAAACTGTCTGCATCCTGCGCGTTTCGGCGCGAGAGCACTGCGTGCGCCTGGGCCGCGAGCGCGCGCGTGTACGTCGTGTCCGTGTCGAACACCAACAATGCGCGATCGTAGCGAAAGCGGAGGTTGGACGCGATCCGCTCCGACTCGGCCGCGTGCACGCGGGCTGATCGGATCGCGCCGAAATCGAGCGGAATGCCCGCGATGATGTGGTACTGTGGTGGGTCCTTCGTGTAGGTCGCACCTAACGTGGGGTTGGGAAGTGCGCGGGCGGTGACTAGCTGCGCGAACGCAGCCACGGTGTCGGCTCGGGCAATGACGAGCCGTGGTCCACGCGACAGCGCAACTTCTATGGCCTGTGCACGCGACAGCGATTGTGCACGTGATGCCGCGCTCACCGCGCCAATGGCGCAAGCGATGGTGGCTATCCGCATCCAGCGCGCGGGGTCGAGCATGCGGCGGATCGCACGCCGCGGTCGATGCTGCATGCGCCGTGCGTTAGGGTTGCACGATCAACAGCGAGAACGAGCCCGGAATGATCGGCGCTCGCCCCGGAGGACCACCAGGCGTCTGCGGCGCCGCAGGAGGGCCGTATTCGACAGCAGCCTGATACACGGTGTGTGTGATGGGATCGAGCGCCATCGTTCGCGAGCCGCGCTGCGTTTGTACGGTCTGCACTACCTTGTAATCGGAACGGCTTACCTGCTGTACGATCGTGAGTGAACCATCGCTGCAAGACGCGAATGCCAGCTTGGTTTGTGCATCGAAGGCGGCTGCATCCGTCCCTTCGCAGATCGGCAGCGTCGTGATGAGCGAGCCTTTGTCGGCGTCGATGACGCCCATGTGTTTGCTGCGGCACGCGGAAAACAGCACGCGATTCTCGCGATCGATCGCGAGGCCTGTCGGAATCTCGCAAGGCGAAATGGAAAAGCGGCCCGTCTCTTTCATCGTTCTTGTATCCACCTTCACGATTTCGTGTGAGTCTTCGAGGTTGACCCACATCGTGCCCTTTCCGTCAGTGACAGCGGTTTCGGGCGTCCCCATGTTCGGTATGCTGCCAATCACAGTGCCATTCACCGCATCGATCACCGTCGCATCGTGCGTGCCATGATTCCACGTGAATACGCGCCTCGTTAGGCTGTCGTATGTGATCGGGTCTGGATTGGTGCCGGAGATCTGCAGCTTTTTGATCACTGCGAGCGTTTTGTAGTCGAAGATCGTGACTGAGGAGTCTCGCCCGTTGGACGTGAAGCCGCGGTTGAGGTCAGGAGCGAGCGCGACACCGTGCACACCGGGCGTATTCGGGATGATGCCGGCGACAGTGTCCTTGGCGAGGTCGTAGACGACAACAACAGTCGCATGCGTGAGAAAGACGCGTCGGCTCGTCGGATCTGCAATGACGTAGTCAAAGCCACCGTCTCCGCCGATTTTCACGCGTCGCGCGACGTGGTAGGTGGATCCTTGCGCGTGTGCAGCCGCACCGCTGAGAACCATCAAGATGGCAGCGACCGCGAGCTTACGATTCATACGCCTCGTCAGGGATCAAATAGGCAATTCAGCCTGCGTTTATGTAACAGTACCCCCCTCCAGCGCCGCCGCAATGGCGACGCAGGCCTACTGATGTTGTTGGAGCGAGCACGACGTCTGCTCGACGAACCGGACGAAGACCCATGAAAAAAAGCGCGGCGCC
>CBQVAZ010000640.1:0-2610 GCA_967720205.1 uncultured Gemmatimonadaceae bacterium
GTGGACAGCCCGCAGGTGGCTGTGCCGAAGAATCGAGTCTTTGGGCGCTGCAGGAACGCGATGAGCGTCGCCTCGCCCGAGCTTGCGACGCCGTTGTCTGAGAGGACCGCCACCTTCGGTCCTGGCTTGCGCAGCGTGTACGGCGTTGTAACGGACTGGATTCTGGAGTTGCCGTTCCATGACGCTCCGCTCTTGTACTCCCACGAGGTTTCGAAACCTGTCGGGCCGATGAAGTAGCCTGCGAGTCCCTCGCCGAGTATTGGGCCGATGCCGGCGATCATCGGCCACATGTTTCCGCCTCCGTTGCTGCGCAGGTCGACGATCCAACCGATGATGGAATCGTGATCCGCCGCTCGAATCGTCGCCTGAAGCCCGTTCGCAAACGTGAGCGCCTGCTCGTCCGTACCGCTGAACGACGTGACGCGCACGTAGCCGATCGTCGCCGGGATCGTCGCTACACCGACGCCCGTTCCGCGGCACGATCGCGTAGGCAGGAATAGCACGCTACCGCTCGAAGTGAGGAACGAGCTGTGTCCGTCGCCTAACAAGCGCAGGGCTTCACTGATCGCCGGGTACGTGTCGCTGATCGTTTGCGCGGTTGGCGTGGCGGAGAGCACCTTGCTGCGAAACGAGCCCCAATCGATGCTGAGTCGATTGATCGAATTGGCTTGCATGATGCCGATGACAGTCTCGACATAGTTGCGCGCCACAAGCGACATACCGCTTGGCGCCGACGGCGCGCCGCTGTCGCAGCCGCCGCACGCGAGCGTCGCGCATAGCGCGACACCCGTAGCCCACCGCCGCCGCGTTAGGCGATCAATGCCCAGGCCGATCGACGGCACCCTGCAGATCCGCGAACGACATCGTTGTCACATCCTTGCCGGTGGCGAGCGAACGCACATAGGCAGTCAGCGTGCGGATATGAGCGGCCGGAATCATGCGGCCCCAACGTGGCATGCCATCCGGGCGGCCGTCCGAGATGGAGCGAAAGACCTCCTCCTCCGAGCCACCGAATCGCCAGCGGCCATCCTGGAAACTCGGTCCCATCGAACCGACGCCTCCGTAACCATGGCAGTCCGCGCAGTTATAACCGATAAAGAGACGTTCCCCTTCACTCGCGGGCGGTGGGGCTGGAGTCGGAGCGCTCGTCGTTTGTTGCGGCGTACTCTGCGCTCGCGAGGTGCGTACCCCATACGCTGCGCCCAGCGCGACGAGCGATGTGGCGGCCAATGCCGCGAAGTAGCGCGAGGAAATCATGCCTAACGTGATCCGACGGCGCCGTCGAGTGAAAAGACGAAGAGCATCCCTCCCCAACTCGTGTAACGTGCAAGGTCCGGAAGTGTTGTGCCGCGCTCGCGCACGTCATACGCAACACCTGATCCCACGTCGCCTGCCACGAGGTATCCCATGTCGCCCCCGACTCCGGCGTACACAGCAATGTATTGACGGCCGTCCGGGCCGCGGTACGTGATCGGATTCCCGACGACCCCAGACCCGACTTTGAATTGCCAGAGTACTTCGCCTGTCGACGCGTCGACAGCCTTGAAGTAGCCGTCCAGCGTTCCATAGAAGACGACGTTGCCGGCGGTGGCGAGGGCGCCGCCCCAAACCGGAAACTGTTCCTTGATCCCCCAAATCTTTTTTCCGTTGGACGCGTCCCACGCGATGAACTCGCCTTTGTAGTCACCAGGTCCACCGTACTCAGTGGGCACCGCGCCGATGTAAGGAGTTCCAGGGAAGTACGCGACGGCGCGCCCCTGATAGTCCATGCAGAGGTTGATCGTGGGGACGTAGAAGAGCCCAGTCTTGGGAGAGAACGCGGACGGCTGCTGATTCTTTCCACCTTCGAGAGACGGACAGATGTTCTTCACGAGGACGTCCTGCTTCGTCGCCTTGGACGAGTCCACGTTAGGCCGGCCCGTCTTGAGATCGACGCCGCTGGACCAGTTCATCGGCACATAAGGCTCGGCGACCAGAACTTCGCCTGTCGCGCGATCCAGCGTGTACGCGAAGCCGTTGCGATCGAAATGCACGAGTGCCTTACGAACGGTGTCTCCTTTTACAGGGAGATCGACGAGGACGTTCTCGTTCACGCCGTCGTAGTCCCAGAGATCGTGCGGCGTTTGCTGATAGACCCAGCGCAGCTCACCGGTGTCCGCGTCGCGCGCCATGATCGCGCAGGTCCATTTGTTGTCGCCGGGTCGCTGGTCCTGATTCCACGGGCCGGGATTCGCGGTGCCGTAGTAGATCAGATTCAGATCCGGGTCATAGGAAATCCAACCCCAGGCCACACCGCCGCCGAGCTTCCATCCGTCGCCGGGCCACGACGTCGCGGCGATGTTGGTCCCGCGGTCGTGCGCATAGAACGGCTTGAAACGCTCGGTGACTTTGACGTCGGCGTCCGGTCCTGTGTTGTGCGCGCGCCAACGCTCCTTGCCACTCGTTAGGTCCAGCGCCGCGACCCAGCCGCGCACGCCCATCTCGCCGCCGCTGGATCCAACGATCACCATGTCTTTTACGATGAGCGGCGCCATTGTAATCGTCTCGCCGCGTTCGATGTCGCCCATCTTCGTGCGCCACAGCTGCTTGCCAGTCACCACGTCGACGGCA
>CBQVAZ010000641.1:0-2602 GCA_967720205.1 uncultured Gemmatimonadaceae bacterium
CGCGCCGCCTGCGGCTAAAGGGGTCTGACCCCAAGCGCGTGCATAAAGTCTTGGCCGCGTTGTGCCGCAGGTCCGGGCGACCGGGGCCCGGCGCGACCAGGGACAGGCGTAACGTCGAGCCAGATGAACACGGGGCCGCTGGCGCCTAACGCGCCGGCCGCACCGGCCGCCCACTCCTCGGCCGTAGAGAATCGGTAGATGGAATCGAACCCGGCGCCGCGCGCGATCGCCGCGAAATCGACGGCATGCCCTAACGAGCGCCCTTCGGCGCTGCCTGGCGTGGGCTGCGCTCCAGTCACCTCGTACACTCCGTTGTCGAGAACCATCACGACGAGGTTGCTCGGCGCTTGTGAAGTGATCGTGACGAGCGAGCCGAGATTCATGAGCATGGAGCCGTCGCCGTTACACACGATGATGCGCCGCTTCGGCTGCGCGAGCGCGAGTCCAAGACCTAGCGACGTCGCATGACCCATGCACGAAGGGACGAACGTCAAATCGAGCGGCTGCGTCCCCGCTTCCATCCAGGCGCGAGACGCCGCCATCGTCGTGATGACGACGTCATCAGCTTTACGATTTGTGCGCACGGCCGCCAGGGCGTCGGTGAGGTCGATCATGCTTTCCCTTCGGCGATGAGCGCGACGCCAGGAATCGCGGCTGTCTTGCACTCGCGATAGTGCTCGGCGATGAGGCACAACTGCGAAGGCTGCGTGATCAGCCTAACGTCGAGCTTCCACGCGGCGAGAATCGGTTCGGTGAACACGAGCGTCGTATCGCCGGGCAGCGTGTCCTGGTTCAGATAGCTGCGGTATCCGATCATGCTGTAGATCGGGAGCTTCCATTCGTGCAGCATGTTGCGCAGCGCGTCGCCCGATTCGAACAGTCCTGTGCACTGGATCATGACGATCGGCGTCGCGCCGCCGAGATGGAGACCACCGGCGACGGCCCAGGCCTCGCCTTCGCGGCAGACGCGCACGACCGCGATCCCGTTTTGTTCGATCTCGTCTTCCCAGCGGCCGATGGTGCTGTCCGGCACTGTCACGACATGAGTGACGCGGAGGGAAGTGAAGAGGGCTGCGACTTGCTCGCCTGAGAACATGTTCGTCGTTGGACCCTTGAGGACGACTTGTGGCAGCCGAACTATAGAGCGCGACGTGCCTAACGCGTCCAGCTACTCGTCAATTCCGTGGCAAGGAGCGGAGAAACTCCGCGAGTTGCGCGTGCCACACGGCGGGTTGTGAGTGCGTGCCGTGGCCGCGCGTGACTTCGCTCGTCGGAATCAGCACGTAGCGCCCGTTTCGCACACGCGGCATCAGCTTCTCCATGAGACCGAGCTCCGGCGGGTTCACGAAGTCGTCAGCTGAGTTGATCGCAAGCACCGGGGCCGTGATCGTCTCGAGCTTGGTCGATGGGTCGTATTCGCGTGAGGCTTCGAACGCATAGATCACGTCGTTCGCGTCGAGCGCACGCGCCTGCCTGTCGATGTACGCGATAATGGAAGAATCGGCCTGCGCGCGTGTGGGCGCCTGACGATGCTGCACGAGCGGCGCTGACGTCATGACAAACAAGTTGCCCATCGCCGCGCGCATGCCACGTAGCGGCGGCTGCTCGTAGTCACCGTTCTTCCACTCCGGATCGCTCATGATCGCGTCGATGATGAGCTTGCGGATCATGCGATTGCGACCGGCGATCGCCGTCGGAGCGCAGGCGAGCGGCACCAGCGCATCGACAAAACTTGGGTAACGCTCGCCCCACACCCACGCGTGCATGCAGCCCATCGACGTTCCCATGATGAGCCTGAGGTGCGTGACACCGAGTCCTTCGGTGAGCACGCGGTGCTGCGCGTCGACCATGTCGTCGTACGTGTACTTCGGAAAGCGCATGCGTAGGCCATCGCTCGGTTTGCTCGACTTTCCGTGGCCGATGCCGTCCGTAAAAACGATGTAGTGCGTGGTCGTGTCGAGCAGGTCGCCCGGGGCGAAGAGCGAGGACATCGGCCTAACGAGGCCCGTTCCGGACCCAGTCGTTCCGTGCAGCATGAGCACCGCGTTCCGCACGACGCCGTTGGCGTCGCGACGCGGCGTCCCGAGCGTCGTATAATGAATGCGCAACTCGGCTAAGCTCTCACCGCTCGCGAACTTGAAGTCTCGCATGACGAAGTCGCCGTCGTGCGGCTGCGCCGAGCCTGACGAGAGCGCGACGACACTCAGAAGGAGCGCGGCTGCTAAATGCTTCATAGCGATTTTGGCTACGAGATCATCTCGGGTTCGATCACCTTCTCCGCGACTTTGCCGTCCACGACGCTCACGTAGTACACCTTGGCCGCAGCGCGCGTGTGCACGACGCGCTTCACTTCGTTGTCCTCGAAGTAGATGCCGGCATCGTTGTCGCACGCGTAACCAGGCTTCATCTGACCGGAGCCGATCAGTTTCTGATAAAGCGGCCGGCGGCCGGGCTCCGCGTCGTAGTGCGGCGAATGACTTCCCTTCAAGAAGCCGAGGCACTTCACGATAGACAGCTCCTTGGGTCGCGAATCCGTTGTGCCTTCTTCGAACCAGCAGAGCGAACCAGCGCTCGCGCCGCCGAGGACGATGCCGCGATCCCA
>CBQVAZ010000642.1:0-2600 GCA_967720205.1 uncultured Gemmatimonadaceae bacterium
GGGATCCAACGAGCTGCGCACGGAACAGTACTTCTCCACCGCGAGGGTGATCGCGCGCTCCGCATGCTTCCGCTCGATACCCGCACCAGTAATCGTGTACGCGATCTCGGCGCCGATGAGCCGAGCGGGGATCGCTTCGGCGCGGGCGCCGCGCACTTCCATGCTCATCGACTCCACTGGCGTACGCCGCTTCGCGAGAATCTCGATCACGTCCATCGCGGCGCACGTGCCTAACGCGATGAGCAGGGCGTCGACGGGTCCCGGTCCGGTCTTGCCGCTGGAATCGAACGCTACCTGCGCATGACCAGCTCGCCCGCCTTCGAACCTCGTCTCCCCCTTCCAATCGATGGTCACGTGATTCACGCGACCCGGCACGGCATTGTCGCGCGTCGGAAAATTCACATTCGTCATGCTACGAAACGTAGCACGCCCTTACGTTCATCGTCATGCCGGAGTACAGCGCCTTCCTCGAGCCGTACGCGCGACACATCGTCGTGTGCACCGGAGGATTCTGCAGCCCAAGTCGGGCGGGGCGCGCGCTATACAGCCTGCTGCCGCAACTATTAGAGAGAGAAGACCTCCTCTTCGGCCCGCGACGCGTGAAGCGCAGCGAGACCCCGTGCCTCGGTGTCTGTGCCGGTGGACCCGTCGTCGTCGTGTATCCGGAAGGGATCTGGTATGCGCCAGTCACGCCGGAATTACTCGAGCGGATCGTCGTCGAGCATCTCAAGCACGGACGCGTGATCGAGGACGCTGTCTTCTTTCGCCTCGAGGCGCCTAACGCTTAGCCGACGCCGCGAGCGCCTGGCGGATCGCCCAGACGACAAGCTCCGGCTCGGACGAGTGCACGAAGTGTCCACTCTTCGACGTGAGCACGAGCGTTCCCTGGCGTTTGCGCTGCATCATGCCGCCGAAGTGATCGATGCGCTGCTCCATACCGGCCTTGAAATAGGCGTCCATGTCCCCGGGAAACGCCTGGCCAGGCGGAGTCGGATCGCGCTTGCCGCCTAACAAGACGTACGTGGGTACATCAGGTGCATCGCCGCCTTGACGCAACTCGTCGAAGCCGCCCTTCTGCAGCCGGGCGACCTCCTTCGCTTCAGCGAGGATTCCAGCGGGCACGCCGGGCATCTTCTCGAGCATCTTCATCATCATGTCGTCGTCGTCCTTCACGCCCGCCTGATTCCATAACGCGGACATGTCCGCTTTGGTCTGCGTCCAGTCCGTGGGATCGACGTAGACGAGCGCGGCGACCTCGTTTGGGTATGTCGCCGCGAACCTGTTGATGATGGGCCCGCCCCATGAGTGTCCAACCAGAACATATGGCGGCGGCGCTTCGATCTTGCTCAGCAGCGTGTGCAGCGCGCTGACGATGTACGGGACCGTCGGTGCTTCCTTGCCTAACTCGGATTTGTTGATCCCGGACCTGTCGTACGCGACCGTCTTCGTGGACTCGGCAATCATCGTCTGCACGCGCAGCCACAATCCGACCGGAGAGCCGAGGCCGCTCTCGAAAACGACCGTCGGAGTGCCGGCTCGCGCGGCGCCCGCCGCCTGCACGTAGAGCTTGTGCCCACCGACATCCACCATGCTGTTCTGCACGGCAGCTTGCGCCCATAGCGGAGACGCCGCGCAGGTCAGCAACGTCGCGGCCGTTAGGCTCCGCGCCAAGCGATTCGGCATTCCACGGCTCCCTTGTCGGTCCATCAAGCTAGCGGTACTATCTAATGAGTGCCGAGTGGGCGGCCGACGGTCCGCGTAAAGGGTTCAACCCGCCCGCATTTCGTTTTTACACAACCTTCTATTCCTCGCCCCAGCCGCGGACGACGGGCGACACGAAAGGGCTCGCCCCTTTCCAAAGGAATGGAGGTCTCATGTCCGATCCGACCAAAGAGTCGGCATCCGGAGCGATCCAGCTTCCGGACAATCCCAATCTCGATTGGTTGCGCAAGGCGGCCAAGCGTCGGCTCGCAGAGATGCGCGGCGGCAATCCCGACGCGCAACTCGCGGACGCGCAGTTCGACCTCGCCAAGCAATACGGATTCCCGAGCTGGCGCGCGCTCAAGGCACACATCGACAGCCTAACGCTTGAAGGACAGCTCTTTGCGGCGGCGAAGAACGACGCAAACAAGCTCGCAGCGCTGCTCGATGCGCATCCGGACAAGCTGCTCGTACGCGACGAACCGTACGAGCATTCGCTCCTGCACGCCGCCGCGCAAAGCGGGAACCTCGCCGCCGTCGACCTGCTGCTCAAGCGCGGCATCGACGTCAACGTGCGCGAGAAGGGCGACAACACGTACCCGATGCACTGGGCTGCGGCGGCTGGGCACGTCGAGATTGTGCGGCGGCTCGTCGAGGCTGGCGGTGATGTCGTCGGCCACGGCGACGATCACGAGCTGGAGGTCATCGGGTGGGCGACGTGCTGGAACGGCACCGATACCGACGCACACCGCGCCGTCGTCGACGTACTGGTTAGGCATGGAGCGCGACAGCACATCTTCTCCGCAATTGCGATGAATCTTGGCGACGAAGTGCGCCGCATCGTTGCTGCCGACCCCTCGGCCCTCAACAGGCGCATGAGCCGCAACGAAGCGAACCAA
>CBQVAZ010000643.1:0-2594 GCA_967720205.1 uncultured Gemmatimonadaceae bacterium
TGACCGGTGCGGATCCACTTGTTGCTTCCCGGGCAGGTGGGGTCCTCGAACGGGATCTCGTTGCCTAACGTGGCAGCGGTTGTGATGTCGATGCCGAACATGAGCGGACCGCGGCACTGCTTGAGAAACACAGCCGACGGATCGCCGTGCACGTTCATGGACTCTAGGTCGTTTGTGCCAACACTTCCCTCGGCGGTCCAGCGCGGCACGCCGGACTGACCGCGTTTGGTGAAGATCTGGATGACGCCGCCTGACGCCTCGGTGCCGTACAGCGTCGTGGCGGCGGCGCCCTTCACGATCTCGACGCGGTCGATATCCTCTGCTCTGATGTCATTCAACGGCAGCGTATTCTGCCGCGCGTTGGGTACGTTCGACGTGTTGCCGCTGAAGATGCGCACGCCGTCGACGTAGATGATCGGGTTGTTGTCCTGCGAGATGCTGTTGTTGCCGCGCAGTTTTATCACACCGCCGGCTCCGGGCTGACCCGAGTTTGCCAGCACGGTCACACCGGGGGACTGCGCCGACAGCATCTGCTGGGTGCTGACGACCGGGGCGTTCTCGAGCTGTGTCGCCGAGATCGTCGACATCGAGGTCGCAATTTCTTTCTTGCGCATCTCGCCAGTGGCCGTCACGACGACTTGCTCGAGCGAAATGGGCGCCTCGCGGATCGTAAGGCTGAGCGTGATGACTTGTCCCGCGACCACGGTCACCGGCGTCGTCAACGGTGCGAAGCCGAGGCGCTGCACGCGCACCTGGCGCGGCCCGGCAGGGACTCCCGTTAGGCGGAAGTCGCCGGCCTCATTGGTTTGTGTCCCCATCGGGAGTCCGACAATCCCGATCTGGGCGTTTGGAAGGGCCCTGCCGATGCCCTCGACCGTCACTTTTCCCGTGATCGTCCCTGTGTTTTGGGCGATGAGCGGGAGCGGTGCGGCGAGGAGGGAGATGGCCAGGACAGACAACAACTGACGAGACTGAGGCTGCATAGAACGCTCCGTCTTCGGATGGTACTTGGATTTCCCGCTGTAGGCCGACTCCCGTGGGGCCGGGACGGGGAACGTACAGCTAGCCTACGATGTGTTTACAAATCATGCAATGAAAGCGTTGGCGGATGGGTGCCCCGGGTGAAACCGAGGCCACCGCGAGGCTTGACGACTGCATCCACGGCGCGCGTTAGTTACGAAGCAGAGTGCCACCTTTCTAACCAACCCCCGCTCTCAGAGCCGCGTATCGCGTGAAGCCCCCGTCCCTCACAATCGGCGTCGAGGAGGAGTACCAGATCATCGACCCTGAGACGCGTGAACTGCAGTCGTACATCACGCAGATCCTGGAGGCCGACCACATCATCATGGGGCAGGTCAAGCCAGAACTGCACCAGTCAATCGTCGAAGTTGGGACGACAGTTTGCCATACGCCGGCCGAAGTGCGCGACCAGCTGATCGCGCTGCGCCGCGGTGTGATGGAGCTGGCAGGGAAGCGGGGGCTCAAGATCGCCGCGGCGGGGACACATCCGTTCTCGCACTGGGCCAATCAAGAAATCACGCCGCTCGAGCGTTACATCGGCACTCGTCAGGCGATGGCGCAGCTCGCGCAGCAGTTGCTCATTTTCGGGACGCACGTGCACATCGGCATCGAGGACCGCGAGTTTCTCGTCGATGCGTGCAACGTCTCTCGTTATGTGCTGCCGCACATTCTGTGTCTCTCCACAAGCTCTCCTTTCTGGATCGGGCGCGACACGGGACTCAAGTCCTATCGCAGCGCGGTGTTTCGTGCGTTTCCGCGCACGGGAATTCCGCCCATCATCCACTCGTGGGCAGCGTTCGAGCACTACATCGAAACGCTGGTATCCACCGGCAGCATCGTCGACGGTTCGAAAGTCTGGTGGGATGCTCGGCCGCACACCAAGTATCCCACCCTCGAGTTCCGCATCTGCGACGTGTGCACGCGCGTGGACGAAGCGGTGTGCATCGCCGCGATTCTGCAGGCCCTGGTTTTCAAGCTGTGGAAGATGCGGCGCGACAACATCACGTTCCGGATCTATCCCGCGGAGCTGATCGAAGAGAACAAGTGGCGGGCGGTGCGTTATGGACTCGAGGGGAAGCTGATCGACTTCGGCAAGGAAGTGGAGCTTCCCGCCGCCGATCTGATTCGCGAGTTCATCGAGTGGTTCCTGGGCGATGTGCTCGACGAGTTAGGCAGCCGCAAAGAGGTGGAGTACGCGCTCAAGATCATCGAAGGGGGGACGAGCGCGGACCGGCAGCTGGCGACGTACCGCAAGACTGGCGACCTAACGAGCGTGGTCGATCAATTGGTACGCGAGACGGAGGAAGGCGTTATCGCACCGGCGAACGCGCCCGCTGTGGAAGACGGCGCCGGACAAATGCGCGCCCCGGTCTCGAGTTATCGGGCGCCGGCGGAAGAGCAGGCGACGCTGTAATCTGCGCGTTCCTCGTAAGGTCAAAACAAATAGCTTTGAGTGGCCAGTCTCTGGTGCAGAGTCTCCAGAATGGCGAGGTCTATTCTCGGGACTCCGCACTCAAGACTGACTACTCAGAGCTACTTGTTTTTCCGTCCGTGAAGGCCGGCCACCCTTTACT
>CBQVAZ010000644.1:0-2591 GCA_967720205.1 uncultured Gemmatimonadaceae bacterium
GGGCACGTGAACGACACCGTGCGCCTCCTGGTGAGCGCGGGACACACCTTCGAGGACGACGGCGCACTTTGGCTGCGCACGACCGATTACGGTGACGACAAAGACCGCGTCATGCGGAAGTCAGATGGTACGTTTACCTACTTCGTCCCGGACGTCGCTTACCACGTCACCAAGTGGAAGCGTGGCTTCCATCGCGCGATCAACGTGCAGGGCGCCGACCACCATGGCACGGTCACGCGCGTGCGCGCCGGGCTCCAGGCGTTAGGCATGGATATCCCGCAGGGCTACCCGGAGTACGAGCTGCACCAGATGGTCACTGTCATGCGCGCCGGCGAAGAGGTGAAGATCTCCAAGCGCGCCGGCAGCTACGTGACAGTGCGCGATCTCGTGGACGAAGTCGGCCGCGACGCCGTTCGCTACTTCTTCCTCATGCGCAAAGCGGACTCGCAGCTCGTCTTCGACGTCGATCTGGCGCGTGCGCAGTCGGAAGAGAATCCGGTCTACTACATCCAGATGGCGCACGCGCGCATGTCGGGAATATTCCGCGTCGGAGAGATCGATCCCGCGTCACTCGATGCCGCCAAGGTCGACCTTTCGCTGCTGCGCGAAGATGCGGAGCGCGAGCTCATCAAAGCGCTGCTCGACTTCCCCAAGCTCGTTGCTGGTGCCGCCGAGGCGTTGGAGCCGCACCGCATCGCGTCGTATCTGCTGGAGACAGCGCGCCTCACGCACCTGTGGTACCATAAGCATCATGTGTTAGGCGAGGCTCCCGAGCTGCGCGACGCGCGCCTCGTGCTGGCGGCAGCAGCGCGCACCGTCATTCAAAACGGCCTCGCGATCCTTGGCATCAACGCGCCGGAGCGCATGTAATGAGCGTCCTCGTCGTCGGTTCTGTCGCGCTCGACTCGGTCGAGACCCCGTTCGGCAAAGCCGAAGAAGCGTTAGGTGGGTCCGGCACGTTTTTCTCGGCCTCGGCGAGCCACTTTACTCCCGTGCGTCTCGTCGGCGTTGTCGGCGACGACTATCCGATCGACAAGCTGCAAGTTCTTGCAGAACGTGGCGTGGACCTAACGGGAGTCGAGCGCACCGAGGGCGAGTCGTTCCGCTGGCGCGGCCGCTATCGCCACGATCTCAATTCCGCGGAGACGCTGGAAACTCGGCTCGGCGTCTTTTCACACTTCCGACCGAAGATCCCGGAGCAGTTCAAAAAGACGCCGTACGTCTTTCTGGCCAACATCGATCCGCGCTTGCAACTCGACGTGCTGCGCCAGGTCGAGCAGCCAAAGCTCGTCGCCTGCGACACGATGAACTTTTGGATCGAGAGCCGTCGTAGCGACCTGATGCTGCTGCTCCCGCACGTGAACATCCTGCTGCTCAACGACGCGGAAGCGCGCCAGCTCACCGAATGCGCGAACCTCATCAAAGCGGCGCGCTGGATCATGGAGCGCGGACCTGGTCACGTGATCATTAAGAAAGGCGAGCACGGCGCGTTCATGTTCACGCGCGAGTCGATTTTCTTTGCTCCCGCGTATCCGCTGGAAGACGTCTTCGATCCCACGGGCGCCGGTGACGCATTCGCGGGCGGATTCATGGGCTATCTCGCGAAGACTGGTAAGCTCGACGACGCACATCTGCGCCGGGCGGTTGTCTACGGTTCGACGATGGGGTCGTTCGCTGTCGAACGCTTTTCGATCGAGCGGTTGCTCGAGATCTCGACGCGGGACATCGCCAGTCGCCTTGGTGCCTTCGGTCGTCTCGTCGCGTTCGAAGCGGATTTGGCTGACAGCGAATGACGACGCCGCTGGACTATCGCACGGCCGGTGTCGACATCTCGGCGGGCGATGCCGCGAAGGCTCGACTCAAGAAACTCGTCGATTCGACGCGCACGGCCGGCACGTTAGGCGCCTTCGGCGCTTTTGGCGGATTGTTCCGCGCGCCGAACGGTGCGAACCAGGTGCTCGTGGCGAGCGCGGACGGCGTTGGGACCAAACTCAAGGTCGCGATCGCCGCGAACAAACACGACACGATCGGCCACGATCTCGTGAACCACTGCGTGAACGACATCCTCGCGCAGGGAGCGCTTCCGCTCTTTTTTCTCGATTACGTCGCGTTCGGTGTGCTCGACGAGGCGGTGCTGGAGGCTGTTGTCGCCGGCGTCGCGTCGGGATGCCGCGAGAATGGCTGCGCCCTGCTCGGCGGCGAGACAGCGCAGATGCCCGGTGTGTACACGCCGCCTGACTATGACCTCGCCGGATTCATCGTCGGCGTCGTCGACGAAGGTCAGATGCTAGGCAGCGAGCGCGTTAGGCAGGGCGATGTATTGATTGCACTGGCAAGCTCAGGGCTGCACACGAACGGCTATTCGCTGGCGCGCCGCATCGTCTCTGAGCGGCTGCGGCTGGATGCCATGGATGAGTTCCCCGGCGCGGACGCAAGCGTTGCGGACGTACTGCTGAGCGTGCATCGCTCTTACCTCAGCGCCTTGCGACCCGTGCTCTCGACGATCCACGCACTTGCTCATATCACCGGGGGAGGAATCCCCGGGAATCTCAACCGTGTGATGCCTTCGGACCTCGACGTGACGGTGGACA
>CBQVAZ010000645.1:0-2589 GCA_967720205.1 uncultured Gemmatimonadaceae bacterium
TGGAGATCGACTTCCCGATCACCGTTCAGGGGCGCATCAACCGGCGCATTACGACCACGTTAGGCAGAGGCGGGCCTTTGGTGCGGGCCGTGACGACCAACGGCGGGGTGCGGATTCGCGAGCATTAGGCAGCGATATCTCCTGCTGCGCGTTCTAGGACCTGAGGCGCTGGCTCACGCCTCGAAGGCCTCCCACGCGCTTCGTACTCGCTCCATCAGATCGCCAAAGCGCGGTTCGTTGCGAACACCGTCGAGACACGAGTCGTGCTGTGCGAGGAACGGGTAATTGATGATGCCTAACGCGACTGCGCGCTCGAGCAGATCGAGTGCCGCGTCGCGCTCGCCGACGAGCGCGAAGCAATCGGCCGACCACCAGCTGAACAGGTCGTCCCACCAGACCTTGGCGCGAAGCTCCGGCGTCATGATCCGAAGCACACTTTCACGGTCTCCGCGAAGCGCGCTGGCCATCGCGTTCGCTAGCGTCGCCCACCCCATCTCCGGCGTGTCACGTGCCACAGCTTCCAGAATTGTGATCGCCTCATCACGTCGGCTGTTCGCGGCGAGCATGTACGCATGCATCGTCCTGTTCGTCGGGTTGTCCGGATCGATGTCGACCGAGCGCTGCGACCACGAGAGCGCGTCATCGTAGCGGCCGTCGAACATTGCAACCATGCCGCGCATGACGAGGTTGATCGATGTGAGGGGATCTACCTGGAGCAAGCGATCGATGAACGCGATCGCCACAGGTATTTGTCCTGCCGCGGCGCAGTCGTATCCGAGCCAGAGCAGCGATTCGGCATCGTTAGGGTCGAGCGCCAGCGCGCGCTTGAAGTCGCGCATGGAACCAGCTGGGTCGCCACGGTTGTTCCGAATCGAGCCGCGCAAGGCGTATCCCTTGGCTGATTCCGGATTGAGCGCGAAGATCTTGGTCGCGCACGCCTCGGCTTTACGCAGGCACTCGTCGTACGTCGCCTCGGGGCGCAGTCCAACGTTGACGTATTGCCAGTAGATCATCCCCTCGGCGGCGAAGAGCAGCTCGCTCTCGCCGACGATTTCCTGCGCTTGTCGGATGAGCTGGAGCGCTCGATCGAGCGCGGGACCGCTGAAACTCCAGATCAGCTGTCGCGCACGCAGGTAGAGATCGTGAGCGCGCGCGTCAGCGATCGAGCGATGCGCCATGCGCTGCTCTTCCGCCGGCGTGAGCCTCAATCGAAGCGCGTCGACGATCTGCCGAGAGAGCCGCTCCTGCATAACGAGCATGTCGCTGTACGTCCCGCTGAACTTGTCGGCCCAGAGCTGCGCGTCCACCTGGGCGTCGACCAGCTGTGCGGTGATGCGCACATCGGCACCGAACCTGCGAACGCCACCGGTCAGCACATATCGGGTGCCCAGCTCGCGCGCGAGCGTGCGCACGTCCTTGTCGCTCCCCTTGAGGCGCATGGCGGACTGACGTGAGATCACGCGCAGCGTCTTGAGCATGGAGAGGTCGGTAATCAGCTCATCCGTCAATCCATCGGCCAGATACTCGTTGTCCGGGTCCGGACTCAAGTTGGTGAACGGGAGCACAGCGAGAGTAAAAATTCGTGAGCTTCCTGCCTGCGTCTCATCGGAGCGGCTTGCTTGACCGTCGGATGCCGCGCGATCGAGCGCGGGGATGAGCTCGCGAGCGCTGGCCGGACGCTCGTTAGGGTCCTTCTCCAGGCAGCGCGCGATGAGCGTCGCAAGTGCCTCGGGAACGTCAGCTCGCTTGGCGCTGATCGGTGCCGGCGTTTCTGTGAAGTGAGCGCGGATCATCACGGACGGAGCTCCCACGAATGGAGGCTCTCCCGTCAACATCTCGTACGCCACGCACGCGAAGGCGTAGAGATCGGCGCGGTGATCCACCGTCTCCTCACCTGCCGCCTGTTCGGGCGACATGTACTGCGGTGTCCCGATGGCGACGCCGAGCTCAGTTAGCGCGCTAGCATCGCCCTGCGTCCGGGACGTTACGAGCGCTTTGGCGATTCCGAAGTCTGCGACGGCTGCCGTGCTGCCGACGAGGAGGATGTTCTCTGGCTTGATGTCGCGGTGGACGATCCCTCTCTCGTGCGCAAACTCGAGCGCTCTCGCCACATCCCGCAGGATGCTGGCGGCTTCGCGAATCGGAAGCGCACCGTTGCGCGCCAGGTGCACGCGCAGCGACTGGCCCTCCTCGAACGGCATCATGTAGTACGGGATGCCGTCGAGCTCGCCCGATCGCAGGATCGGTACGATATGCGGGTGCTGCAGTCGCGCGGTCAGTTGAATTTCGCGCTCGAAGCGATCCCGGTTCACACCGACGAGGAGATCGGGCGAGAGCACCTTGACGACGACGCGCCTGCCTAACGCGCGCTCCTCGGCGAGAAACACGCGACTCATCCCGCCACCGCCGAGCTCCTTTTCGAGCGTGTAGGCGTCGCCGAGTGCTTCGTCCAGGTACTCTAGGAGTTCATTGCGCACGGCGGCCTAACGAGGGACGGTACTCACGCGCGATGATCGACGACGAGCACGCGCACGACGTCAGCATGACGTCCGAGTCAGGGACAGGTTCGAAAGTCACGAGCGACTGGTC
>CBQVAZ010000646.1:0-2583 GCA_967720205.1 uncultured Gemmatimonadaceae bacterium
TCTTGCTCGTGGCAGGTGTCCGGCTCGTTTTCCGGCGGCACGTGGACGATCACCCGGGGCTTTGGCTCACCTTGTTCGTGATCGCGTGGACTGCTTTCTACACGTTCTACTTCATTCAGATGGGTCGCTTGTAACGGCCGCGATAGACCGGCATACCAGTTTTACCGTATCAGCGCTCGCTCCAGGGCGGCACGACGCCGATCACGCGCGCGTATGCGATCAGCTGACCCGTGTGCTCGCCAGTGTGTCGCGCCATGAAATAGAGCATGCCGCGGTACGTATTCTTGCCATCGAACCAGGGAAGTGTTTTCTCGGCGTCCGCATCGGTAAGCCGCTCAACGCCGACGCGCATGAACGCAAACGATTCGCGCAACGCGGCGACGATCTTCGCTTTGTCTATCGTCGACTTGTCGTAATCGGCCGCGAGCATCCCTTCACGTGGAGCGACGCCGAGCATGCGCGGCATGTTGTTGTGCGAGCTTGCGATGTGCAGCAGGACTTCGCTGACTGAGCGGACGCCGTCCGCCGGCCGCCACGTGTACTTGTCAGCGGGAATCGCTTCCGCCAAGCGGACCACATGATCCTCGGCGACGCTGAGTTCGGCCAGAAACTCGGCGCGAAACCCCGGGCCCTTTGGGGCCACTTGCGCCGAGCTTGCACCGCCTAACAGCAGAAGGCCGATCGCAAGGAAGGCCGTACGCGGCATAACAACCTCCTTCTGTCACTCGCGCGCGATAGCGTCAACCGGCATGAGGCGCGCCGCACGAAGAGCTGGATAGGTTCCGAACACGATGCCAACGCCAGCCGCCGCGGTTACGACGAGGGCGAGCGTCGTGGGCGTGAAGACAGGAAATATCCCAGCATCGGTGTAATGACGGAAGACGGCACTCGCGCCTACGGCGAGCAAAGCCCCGCTCGTTAGGCCGACGGCGCTTCCAAGTCCGGCCACGGCGCATGACTCGACAAGGAATTGCGTCAGGATGTCTCGCCGACGGGCGCCAAGTGCCTTTCGAATCCCGATTTCGCGCGTGCGCTCCGCGACGGAGACGAGAAGCACGTTCATGATGCCGATTCCACCGACGCTCAGCATCAGCACCGCGAGCAAGCCGAAAATCAGCTTCGAAAGCAGGATGGCTTCCTTGGCGCGCTTCAACCGATCCAAGCCGACGTTGACATTGACGGCCTCGCGAGAGCTTCCCATGCGAGCGGCGAGCCAGTCGAGTGCGGCGTCGCGCACAGCGGTCACGTTGCTCACCGCGGCGGCCTTGAGCCGCAGCGCGGCGGGGGTGACAGCGCCGCGTTCTCCTCGCAATTGCGACCGGCGACCGAACGGTGCGAAGGCGAGCAAGTCCAACTCGCCCACGCGCGGAGACAGTACGCCAATTACCTCACGCCGCTCATCACCGACGCGCAGCACACGGCCTAACAACCACAGCGGATCATGCGGCGCCGCCAGCTCGCGAGCGAGTCGATGGCCGAGTACCACGACCGAGGCGTCGTGCAGCACCTCGCCGTCGGTGTAGAAGCGTCCCCAGCCGACATCGACGTCGGTGAATTGAGGAAGGTTCGCCGTGCTGACAGTCAGCTGCGCGAAGCGCTCTCGCCCTAACGAGTTGATCGTCGTGCGTGCTGTCGCGGAAAGGAGCGCGCTCTGAATGCCGGGAATCGCATGGCGTGCATCGGACCAGTCATCCAGCGTCAGTACGATCGGCCGCGCATGACGGTCGACGATGAGCGCAGCATCGGATGCCGGTGATGCGTCGGGCGTGAGCCGCGGCTCGATGACGATGTCCTGCACGCTGCTCTCCCGAGCGATGAGCTGGCGCGACCAGCGATCGACGCCGTCTGTGACGGAGAACGTCGCCACGAGCGACATCACGCCGATCACGATGCCGATTGTCGAAAGTGTGGACCGGCCCGCGTGCACGCGCAGCGCGCTCAGTCCAACACGAACCGATTCCCAAAAAACCGAGTGATTCATGCCCATGGCACGTGCCTACGGCTCCGACCCGAAGGAGTTACTGCCCGACGAGATACGTGAGCCTCCAATTCCCGTCCGCTTGTTTGCGCCACTGCGCCATGAAGTGAAAGCTCATCACGCGAGCGCTGTCACCTTTGGGTTGGACGGGTCCCACTATGGAGCCGAGCTCGTAGGCAACGTCGCCGGCCACTTGCAGGTCGGTCGTCGTGTGCTTCGCGTCGAGAACTGTCATGGCACCAAAGCCACGAGTTTCCATTGTGTCGAGCGCCGGACGGCCGCGGACTTCGATGGTGCCTGCCGCGTACACCGCGTTAGGCGCGTAGATCTCGCTCACGGCAACAGGATCGCGCTGGATCGCGCCGGCGATATGTCGCAGCCACGTGGCGTGGATCGCAGTGCGCGTCGCTGCGGTCACCGAGTCCTCGACTGCCGCCGCCGCCGGGCCTGGCGTGGGTGCACCGCCGCACGCCAACACTCCCGTCACCAGTGCAACGCCAATCGATGACCGCCGGTACACTCTCGCTGTGTGCATGCCGATCATGATCTCATGTCTTCTAGCGGAAGCGAACGCCGCGGTCAGAACGGCGGGTTGAGGATCTGGC
>CBQVAZ010000647.1:0-2578 GCA_967720205.1 uncultured Gemmatimonadaceae bacterium
TCGTTAGGCCAGGCCCTTCATCGAGTATATCGATTGTCACCGCGCGATTCGCCGCGCGCCAAGTGACTTCGGCGCGACCGCCAGTTTCCAGTGCGGCATCCGCTGCGTTGCGCACAAGATTGATCAGCAACTGCTCCAGCTGATCCGCGTCCCCGGCGAGCACGATGTCCGGCCCAGGCGTGACAGTCACGTTGAGGCGCACCTCGAGCGCCGCAACTCGACGAACGAGCGAACCAAGGTCCAGCGCCGCGCGCCGCGGCGCCGGTAAGCGCGCGAGCTTGACGTACGACGCCATGAAGCGCGAGAGCGCGTCGGATCGGCCCACGATGATTCCAAGTCCGCGTTTGAGATCGTCGGCGGCGGCGCGATCGGCCGGCAGACGATCGACAGTCTTGCGCAAGGAATCGGCGAGCGACTTGATGGGCGCCAGCGAGTTGTTGATCTCGTGACTGAGCACACGCACCAGCCGCTGCCACGCCTGCAGCTCTTCCTCACGCAGCGTTCGGCTCACATCTGCCAGCACGAGCAGCGTGTGCACGCGGCCGTCCTGCCTGAACGTCGTGCGGTGAATCTCCCAGCGCCCGCTGCGTCCAGGAAACGCGCGATCGTGCACGCGCCCCGGTTCCGCCACGATGAGATCGCCGAGTCCGACAGCGGAGGCCGGCTTGCCTAACAAGCGCTCGCGGGGTTGGTCCAGCAAGCGTTCACCGGCGCGATTGACGAGTCGCAGCTCACCGGTGTCGTCGAAAGCGAAAACGGCGACGTCGATTTCGGCCATGACGGTGCGCAGGAGGGCGGTCGCTTCGAGCGCGCCGAGTCGTTGCGTCTTGAGCGTCTCCCCAAGGAGGTTCGCTTCCAGCATCGCGAGGCCTAGCGCGTCTTCGATTCCGGCGCGGCGTCCGCGCAACGAGAAGTCCCCCTCGCGCAGCGCGGCGAGCATGTTGCTGATCGTCTGCAGCGGACGCACGATCCGCTCGCGCAGCATGAAGGCAAGGGTGAGCCATGAGCCGCCGATGAGTATGCCGAGCGTCCAGAGCGTCTTCGCGCTATGTCCGCCCGCGAGCAGCAGCCAAAACGCAGCGACGACTCCGGGCAGCCCGGCGCCGACAGCGAGAAGCGTGATGCGCTGCTCGTAAGTCAGTCGGTAGCGCCGGCGCCGCTCGTTAGGCATCTCGTTCTCCCAGACGCCTGTACAACGCGCTGCGGCTCACGCCGAGGTGCTTAGCTGCCAACGAGACGTTCCCCTGAAAGCGAGCGAGCGCCCGGCGGATCAACAGCTGCTCCGCCTCGGCGAGGCTGAGATCGTCCAGCCGCGGAACGCCGCTCGTCGCAGCGCCGGAGGATCCGCGCAATCCCAGGTCCGTCGCCTTGATTTGCTCACCCGGCGCCAGAAGCACCGCGCGCTCGATCGCATGACCGAGCTCGCGGATGTTACCGGGCCAGGAATAGTCGAGTAAAGCTTGTGACGCTCCGGCGTCGAAACCGCTGATGTTCTTGCGATAGCGCTCGGCGTGACGCCGCAAGTAGGAGTGCGCCAGACGCGGAATGTCGTCTCGACGCTCGCGCAACGGTGGCAGGTTCAGCTCGATCGTGTTCAAACGGAAGAGCAAGTCTTCGCGAAAACGGCCTTCGCCTACCTCGTTAGGCACGTTCACGTTCGTGGCCGAAAGCACGCGGACATCCACGCGACGCAGCTTGGACGATCCCACGCGCTCCAATTCGCCGGTCTGGAGGACGCGCAACAGCTTCGCCTGCTGACCCAGCGAGATGTTCGCGATTTCGTCCAGGAACAACGTGCCGCCATCGGCCAGCTCGAAGCGTCCGACGCGATCGGCTTTCGCGTCAGTGAAGGCGCCCTTCACGTGACCGAACAGCTCACTTTCGAAGACGCCTTCGCTCAAACCGCCCATGTTGACAGCCACGAACGCCCGGTTCACGCGCGGAGACGCCGCGTGGAGCCAGTTCGCCACCAGCTCCTTGCCCGTCCCGTGCTCGCCCGAGATGAGCACGTTCGCGTCCGACGGAGCAACCCGCTCCATGAGCTGCAACACGGGACGCATGGCGCTGGACTCGGCGATCAGCTCGGGGCGCGGCGCAGACCGCAGCGCACGATTCTCACTCTCGAGGCGCAGCGTACGACGCTGCGCTCGGCCTAACGCGACGGCGTTGCGCAGCGTCGCCACGAGCCGAGCGTTGTCCCACGGTTTCTCCACGTAGTCGTACGCGCCTCGCCGCATCGCTTCCACGACGCTGTCGACGCTGGCCCACGCCGTCATCACGACGATTGGCAGCGTGGCGTCGAGGGCAGGGATCCGCTGCATCAAATCGAGCCCTTCGATGCCCGAAGTCGTATCGCGCGCGTAATTGAGGTCGATCAGCACGGCGTCGTAGTCGCGCGATTGAATGGCCAGCAGCGCTTCGTTAGGCGAGCGCGCTGTGTCCACGTCGTACCCGTCCGGTGCACCGTCGCCGGTTACGCCCTTGAGCAGGAGCTTGAGGGCTTCGAGGACATCTAGCTGATCGTCTACGGCCAGGACTCGAGGCCGCGACGAGGAGGGAGCCGGCATACTAGCAATGT
>CBQVAZ010000648.1:0-2564 GCA_967720205.1 uncultured Gemmatimonadaceae bacterium
TTCAACTCGCGCACTGAGATGATTCCGATGCGCGACGGGGTGAGGTTACACACGCGCATCTTCACGCCACGGCAGTCGAGCGGGCCGCTGCCGATCCTCATGGTCCGCACGCCGTATGGCATCGACGGCTACAGCTCGGCTCGCATCGCGGCGATCTATCCGGAGTTTCTCGCGGATGGCTACATCTTCGTCTTCCAGGACAGCCGCGGAAAGTTCAAGAGCGAAGGGGAGTTCGTGATGATGCGCGCCCCGCGCGCGAACAAGAGCGACCCCAGGTCTGTGGACGAAGGCTCGGACGCGTGGGATACGACCGATTGGCTCGTCAAGAACCTGCCTAACAACAACGGGAAAGTCGGCATCTTTGGCATCTCGTATCCGGGGCTGCTCACCGTCGACGCGCTGCTCGAACCGCATCCCGCGCTCAAAGCCGCGTCGCCGCAGGCAAGTCCGGCCGACCAGTGGTTAGGCGACGATTTCAGACACAATGGCGCCTTCCGCCTGAGCTACGGGTTCGAGTACGTCGCCATGATGGAAGCCGGGAAGGACGTGCAGCAGTTCGACATGGACATGTTCGACACGTACGACTGGTATCTCAAAGTCGGCCCGCTCAAGAACGTCAACGAGAAATACCTCAAGGGGCGCATGCCGACGTGGAACGACTTCGTGAAGCACCCCGACTACGACCCATTCTGGCAGCGCATGGGACTCCGGCCGTATCTCAAATCGGTGAGCGTGCCGACGTTGCATGTCGCCGGCTGGTGGGACCAGGAAGACTTCTACGGACCCGTCACGATCTACAGAGATCTGGAGAAGTATGACAAGAACAACCAGAACTTCCTCGTCGTCGGCCCATGGAACCACGGTGGCTGGCAGGCGCCGCGCGGGGACTCGTTAGGGCGGATCGCGTGGGGGAGCAACACGTCCGAATACTTCCGCACGAAAGTACAGGCGCCGTTCTTCGCGTATTATCTGCACGGCAAGGGCTCGCTCGATCTCCCGGAAGCGCTCGTGTTCGAGGCTGGGAGCAATGTCTGGAAGCGCTACGATTCGTGGCCGCCTAAAACGGGCGTCGCCACCAAGAAGCTCTACTTCGGGCCTAACGGGACCCTAACGCTCGATCAGCCGCCTCCGCCACCAAAGCCTGGTGCCCAACCGTATGACGCGTTCGTGTCCGATCCGGCCAAGCCGGTGCCGTACCGGCAGCGTCCGATCCAGCAGACGTACGACCCGCGCGGATCGGGATGGCGAACGTGGCTTACCGAGGATCAACGCTTCGTACACAATCGCCCCGACGTTCTGAGCTGGGTCACCGCGCCGCTGGACGAGGACGTCTCGATCGCGGGCGACATTCTCGTCAAGCTCTTCGCTGCGACGACGGGCAGCGACGCGGACTGGGTGGTGAAGCTCATTGATGTTTACCCCGATGAGATGGCCGACCAGCCGCGCATGAGCGGATACCAGTTCATGGTCGCGAACGACGTGCTTCGCGGCCGCTACCGCGATAGCTGGGAAAAGCCCAAAGCCATCGTGCCTAACCAGGTGACCAACTTCGCCGTCGACCTGCACACACAAGCCTACACGTTCAAGAAAGGGCACCGCATCATGGTGCACGTGCAGAGCAGCTGGTTCCCCATCATCGATCGCAATCCGCAGACATTCGTACCCAACATTTTCGAGGCGAAGGACAGTGATTTTCGCTCGGCGACGCACCGCGTGTATCGCAGCGGGCCTAACGCGTCGTTTGTACAGGTACAGGTGGTGTCGAGCGTCGTGCCGTAACGAGGCTGACGATGCACTAAAGCGGTCAGCCGCCGGCTGACCGCCGGACTGAGAAACATGATTCTCGTTTGTGGAGCCAGCGGCCAGTTGGGCAGTGTTGTCGCGCGAAAGCTTCTCGAGCGACAGCTGCCCGTGCGGGCGCTATCGCGCGACGTCGGAAAGCTCGATGCGCTTAAGGCACTCGGCGCGGATGTCGTGCAAGGCGACCTGATGGATCGACGCTCGCTCGATCGCGCGCTCGCAGGTGTGGATCGGGTCTTCACGAGCGCGAATTCGATCCTGGGAAAGGGAAGCACGAGCCCGGCACGCATCGACCGCGAGGGGAATCGCAACCTCGTGGACGCGGCACGCGACGCCGGTGTTAGGCAGTTCGTCTTCATGTCGTCGATTGCGCTCTCGCACGATGCCGTTGTCGACTACTTCCGCTTCAAAGTAGAGAGCGAGGAATACGTCAAACGAAGTGGTGTGCCATGGGTCATCCTCCAATCCGGAGCGTTTCTCGACATCTGGGTCCCCATGTTCACCTCGAGCATGCGCAAAAACGGCACGGCAACCTTGTTCGGCCCCGGTGCAAACAAGTCCAACTACATCGCCGTGAGCGATGTCGCGGAATTTGCGGTGCGCATCCTCACTCGCGATGACGTCATCAACGAGGTGGTACAGATCGGTGGCCCTGATCACCTCACGATGAGCGAACTGCTGACACACACCGAGGCAGCGTTAGGCATCAAGGCAAAGCGGCGCCACATCCCGATGCCGGTGCTTCGTTTGATGCCTTCCATCGT
>CBQVAZ010000649.1:0-2563 GCA_967720205.1 uncultured Gemmatimonadaceae bacterium
TAGACCGATCCAGAACGGCAGGATGCTCATGCCGAGCATCGGCGTAGCGAGGTCCGGGTCCGGCAGATGCGGCACACTCACTCGCATTGCGAGCCCGAATATCAGCACACCGATCGCGATGAAAGACTGAAAGAGGAATGAGTAGCCTATTGCTTGACGTACGATTTGTCGGTTTTGCATCGAATAAATTGCTGAGATTTCGTACGGCGCGCAGGCGAGGCCGAGTCCGATGGCGAGCGAGATCGCGAGCAGCTGCCTAACGCCGAACCAGTTCCCCGTGAGCCGCGGGTCCAGCGCGTGCAACGCGTTCCCTAACGTATCGATGCCGCCGACGTGCTTGATGAGGAATGGAACAGCGAGCGCGTAACAGCCGAGCAGCATGACAGCCTTGAGTACACCCACATACGCGTTGCTGTACATGCCGCCGAGGAATGTGTACACAGTCGTTATTCCGGCGACGAGCAGCACGGCCTTGGTGTACGACATGCCGCCGACGAGCGTGAACAGCAGGCCGCCGGCTTGGTACTGCGCCGAGAGCATTACGCTGTACGCAATGAGAATGAAAACCGCCGCAATTCCACGCGCTGCTCGGCTGTCGTAGCGCGCCGCGAAGTAGTCGGGGAGTGTGACACCCGCGAGGCCGCGCATTTTCGGCGCGACGAAGAGCGCGCAGACGACCCAACCGATCCACACCAGTGGCCAGGTCCACGCGTAGCTGATGCCTGAGAAGTAATGGAAGCCGACCATGCCGATCGTCGCGCCGGCGCTCACCTGATTCGCCATGAGCGTGGCGCCACCGACGATGGGTCCCAAGCTGCGGCCTGCGACGAGAAAGCCTTCTTCGCTGGACGTCTTGCGGTAGTGACGCAGTCCAATGAGACAGACGATGGCGATGTAGACCGCCACTGAGATGTAGAACGCGGTGACTTGCGACGATGTCATGCCGCGCGGCGTTGACGATTCGCCCACCAGAGGTAGGTCGGTACCCAGAGCGCGAGCGTTGCGACGAGCGCCCAGAAGATTCGAGCAAGTCCGCCGCTGTTCTTGGGTTCCAGCCAGCATTTCTCGTTAGGCGCGCCGGCGCCGGCGAGACGAACAGCGGACGGCAATGCTGCCATGTTCGCCGACCAGTCGTTTCGTGCCCTGTCAGAGCTCCCTACACTCGGCAGTACAGTGGGAGTCATGCGCGGCAGAATCACTCTCGCACCTGGCGGCAGCAGCGCATGGATGGTTGCGATCAGTTCGCCGCGTCTGGTCGCCGTCAAGGCGCTCGTGGGCATCACGACCGGGACGCTGACGTCTGTTGCAGCCAGCGCCACGTCGTACGTGATCGAGTAACCTAACGAGGATCGCCCGGGATCGACGGCGCTCGTGTCATGCAACCGCATCCAGGGACCAGTCGCTTCGCGAGCGTACGGCACTTGTTTGCCGTTGGATTGAAGGCGGACCGGTCCGACGACCGCGCAGGGCTGCTCGAGGTATTCGAAGCTCATCGCGCCGGGATTACCGACGAATGTGTATTGGGCTCGTACTGTCGCTACGGCTCCATGGACGGTGATCGCGACGACAGCTTCCTGCACACGAGCGCGTGGCTGTGGCTGCGCGGATGTGCCGCTGGCAGTCAGCATGCACGCCACAAACATTCTCGTTAGGTGGTGCGGCACCGTCCTCAGTCCGCGTACGTCGTTGCAGTCGCCGCGTTGCCGATCATGAAGCCGTAGTCGCCGGGATGAATGCGCGTCATGAAGTTGCGCGCGAGGACGACGATGTTGCGTTCGTACGGCGCGACCATCGTCTCCAGCGTCTCGAAGGTGTATGGACTCACGATATCGGCGAGCGGTTGCTGCCCCTCAAATTGAACGGCAGGCTCCAGCTTCTTGCGCGGCACGCAGAGGCCGCCGAACCGGGGTCGCATAACAGTCATGTCGCGCATGAGGACTTGCCCCGCGCGCCGCTCGCACTCGCCGGCAACGAGTCCCTTCGACCGTAGCGAATTCGTTAGGCCGCGAACGCCGTTCGCGACGTGCACGGATTGATCCTGGTAGCCGCCGCCGATTTCCACGACGTTGATCGGGATGCCGCGCGATGCGGCGTACGTCGCCGTCGTTCCGCTGTAGCTCGTGGCCGGCTGATACAGCAACGCGGAGCCAAAAGCGCGCGACCATGCCTCGTCATTTACGACATAACAGTAGTCCACCCAGGGAAAGGTTCCGCCTGCGTGGATGTCGATGAGCGCATCTAGCTCGTCGATGAAGCCGTGCGAGATGACATGCGCCTGCTGCTCGCTGAGCCAACCGGCGGGCTGACCTGGAAAAAGCCGATTCATGTCGAGCATGTCGATCGGCGTGTTGCGCGTGATGGCTTCCATCGCGAGCGGGTTCGCCACGGGCAGCAGCCACAGCGAGCCGCGCAGTTCTTTCGCATCGATCGTGCGCCACAGCTCACGCAAGATGAGCAGGCCTTCGATCTCGTCGCCGTGGATCATGGCGCAGATCCCGACGCGCGGACCCGGCTGCGCGCCGTCAATCGTGAGGACCGTTAGGCTCAGCTCGAAGCCGCTGGC
>CBQVAZ010000650.1:0-2562 GCA_967720205.1 uncultured Gemmatimonadaceae bacterium
GCAGCCTAACGGTGACGCGCAGGAACTGATACCCTCGATGCGTCGCGATGAGCGGCGGGCCGCCGGGAAGCCATGTCGTAAGCGGAATCCATACATCGACGCGCTCGAGCTGTGTTCCCGTGAACGCCTTCGGTGCGACGCCGATGACTGTGTACGGACGGTCGTTGAGGCGAATGCTGCGGCCGATCACGCCAGGATCCGCGCCAAACATCGACTGCCAAAAGCTGAAACTGAGCACGGCGACAGGTTCTCCGCCGGGGAGCTTGTCCTCGGCCTCTGTGAAGAACCTACCTAACGCGGGGCGTACGCCGAGCAGACTGAAGTACTGTCCGGTGGCCAGCACACCGCGAAGAGAACGTCCCGCCTCACCGACTCCGAACGAAATGTCGTCGTCCAGCGATGCCGCGACGTGACTGAACGCGCGGTTGCGGTCACGCAGGTCCATGAATGCCGGATACGAGACCACCGGCGAGGGTTCATAGTAGCGATCGAACCAGCGAGCCACGTTCACACGATAGAGATCTTGAGGCTGCTCGATGCGTGCTGGGGCGCGCAGTAGCAGTCGATCGACGATACCGAACATCGTGGCGTTGGCACCGAGCGCGAGACCGAGCGTGAGGATAACGATGACGCCAAAACCGGGCGAGCGACGGATGCCGCGCAGGGTAACGATTACATCGTTCACAAAGTCGCGTACGAATCCCCCTGCGGCATGTGCCGGTGACCAATGCAATTGTCTGCGCGCTCGGCTCAGCGCGCGCGTCGCCGTTAGGCTCGCTGCTGCGAAGATCGCCGGCTCGCCTTGGGCAGCGCGCTCGAGCTCTTCGGCAAACGCGGCTGCTGTGTCGGGCCGTTGCTCGCGCGGCAGCGACATCGCGCGCTCGAGTACAGACGCCACGGCGCCGGGAACCTCGGGAGCGAAATCGCGCAGCGGCGGAGGCGGAACGATGAAGCGCGTCGCAACCATTTCTTGTGTGCTCGTTCCACCGAAGGGCACGCGACCCGCGAGCATCTCATACACCATGCAGCCGAGGCTGTAGACGTCGGAACGCGCGTCGAGGTTCGGATCACCGGAAGCCTGCTCGGGACTGACGTAGGCTGGAGTGCCGGCGGAGATGTCCAGCTCTTTGCGCAGCGGCCACTCGCCGATCTCGCTATGGAGTTTGCGCGCGATGCCGAAGTCCATCACCCAGGCGTGATCGCCGTTGAGCAGCACGTTTTCAGGCTTCACGTCACAATGCAGCACGCGCTCGCCGTGCGCGTGATGCAGCGCGTCGGCCATCCCACGAGTTAGGCGAAGTGTCGTCGCCAGGTCGAGCCTAACGTCGCGCTGCAAGCGAGCACGCAACGAACCGCCGCGCACCCAGGGCATCACGTAGAAAGGATGCCCGGCAGCATCACCGGAATCGTGCAGCGGCAGGATGTTCTGGTGCTGCAGCTGCGCGATCGTGGAGATCTCGCGATGGAACTGTGTGAGCCCAATGCCGCTGACAGCTTCCGGCGATATGACTTTGACTGCGACGATGCGGCCATGCCTAACGTCGCGCGCGAGATAGACAGCCCCCATGCCGCCCTGGCCCAGCTCCGTGTCGATGATGTAGCGGTCCGCGATAGCGCGGCGGAAATCGACATCGGCGAGCGGGTCGAGTCCGGCCTCGATGTCGAAGAGCTCTTCCACGGGGACTCGCAGCGCGTCGAGCATCAGGACGCGCGTTTTGGCCGACGGGTACGGGTGTTTGCCGTTGACAATCTCAGACCAATGCCCGCGCGAGATCCCGACCTTGAGCGCCCAGTGGTTCTGGCTCAGGGCGCTGCCGGCGAGCAGCTCGACGAGTCGCTGTTGCTTGAGGCGGAGTCGCATTCAGGGAGACTGACAACCGAAAGTACCGCGCTGGTTGCCGCGTCATAACACGCGAGCCGAACAAAGTGTTCGACATTGTTCGATCAGCCCCTGGGTGCCGAACCAAGTGTCGCTCCACCCGCCTGCCTCGTAGGTTGGGTGCGCATGCGGGGTAACTGCACGATAGGCGTTCTGAGTCTTCTCACCTTCGCCGTTTCCGAGGCCACAGCTCAGCCGCGCGCGAACGAGGCCGAGCTCCGGCGGCGGGCGATGTTCGGCGCGCAGCTCGCCGAGGTGACCAGCGACGTCCGCCAGCGCCAACGGATCGAAGAAGCCGGCGGTGTCACACTCGTCCAGATTTTCTCCCGTACGTCTGCCGCGGATGCCGAATTCAAAGCCGGTGATGTGGTGATGGCAATTGGCAGAACCCGCCTAACGGGCATTCCCATGTTCCTCGAGCGCATGTCGACGGCGCGCGCGGGAGATGTGCTCAGCATCAATTTCGTTCGTGACGGCGTTAGGCTCGAGCAGCGCGCAACAATGCGAGAGATGCCGCGCGAGAAGGGCGAAGGATACGATGTTGTTTACGGATCGGTGACGAGCAACGGCGCGCGCTTCCGCACGATCATCACGCGCCCAAGCGCCGCGGGACGCCATCCGGCGGTGATGCTGCTCCAGGGCGGTCACACGTGCTTCGCCATCGACACGCCGGTCGGACAACC
>CBQVAZ010000651.1:0-2555 GCA_967720205.1 uncultured Gemmatimonadaceae bacterium
CTTACGGGGTGTGCGGCTCGGGAGGCGTCGTTATGCGTTGAGGCTCTTGCTCTCGCTGGCGCAGTTCGGGAGTCCAACGTGCCGCGCCCAGAGCGCCCAACGACTCGTTAGGTTGTGCACCGCCCAGCGCTGTCTCCATGCGCTCCCGCTTTTTGAGATGCCGCAGCAACAGCGCTCCAGCTGCCACGAGGCCAACAGCTGCGGCGAAGGTTAGCTTCACGGCGGCCACGCGCCACATCCACTCCGGCACGTGGATCCGCAGGCCGAAGGTCCACACGAGAACCCCGACAATGCCGGCTCCCAGGCCGGCAGCCATGAGTAGACGCGCCGCGAACTGGCCGAACTTGCGGCCGGGCACCGTCAACTCACTCTGCGCAGCGCTCTGCCTAACCGTTCAACGATCTGATCGATCTGCTCGCGCTCGACAATGAGCGGCGGCGACATCGCGATGATGTCTCCGGTGACGCGGATCAGCAGATTCTCGTTCGCGAAGCATTCGACCATGACGTCCGCGCCCCGCGCTCCGACTTTGCCGTCGCGCGACGCCAGCTCGACAGCGCCGACGAGACCGATGTTGCGCACGTCGACGACGTTCGGTGCGGCGCGCAGCGAGTGCACCGCTTCCTCCCAATACGGCGCCAGCTCCGCCGCTCGCGCGAAGAGCCCTTCCTCGCGATAGACGTCCAGCGTCGCCAGCCCTGCCGCAGCCGCCAGCGGGTGTCCGCTGTACGTGTATCCGTGGAAGAACTCGATCCCCGCTTCGACGGCGTTGAGTACCGACTCGTAGATGGGGCGCCTAACGAACACGGCGCCCATCGGCACGGCACCGTTCGTGATCCCCTTCGCTACCGTCATGAGATCCGGCTGAACGCCGAAGTATTCCGTGCCGAAGCTGGCGCCCAGGCGGCCAAAGCCCGTGATCACTTCGTCGAAGATGAGCAGGATGCCGTGCATGGTGCACAGCTCGCGCAGGCGCTCCAGATAACCGACCGGCGGCACGAGAACACCGGCCGATCCAGCGACCGGCTCGACGATCACGGCAGCGATGGTGTCGGCGCCGTGCTTCTGCACCAACGTCTCGAGCGAGTCAGCCAACTCCTTGCCCGAGTTCGGCTGCCCGCGCGAGAAAGCGTTTCGCGCGAGATCGTGCGTGGCCGGCAGATGATCGACCAGCGGCAACAGCTGCGCAGCGAAATTTTTGCGATTGTTCTCGATGCCACCGACTGAAATACCGCCGAAGCCGACGCCGTGATAACCCCGCACGCGCCCGATGAATCGCGCGCGCCCAGGTTGACCGCGAGAGTTGTGGTACGCGAGCGCGATCTTGAGCGCCGTGTCCACCGCTTCGGATCCCGAGTTGGCGAAGAAGACGTGATCGAGGTCGCCCGGCAGCATTTCGGCGAGACGCGTCGCCAGCTCGAAGCTCATGGGATGACCCATCGAAAACGCGGGGGCGTAGTCCAGCGTCGCCGCGGCGCGCTGAATCGCGGCGACGATCGGCTCGCGGCAATGCCCAGCGTTCACGCACCAGAGCCCCGCGGTGGAATCCAGAATCTGGCGTCCGTCCGCCGAGGTGTAGTACATCCCTTTCGCTTCGACGAGAAGGCGCGGCGCTTTCTTAAACGCTCGATTCGCCGTGAAGGGCATCCACAGCGCTTCGAGATCCAGTTCGTTAGGCGTCGTTACATCGAGCGTAACTGTCATTTGAATTCACTCCGGGCCGTCGCCGGCCCCTAACGATTCGCTTCGGTTGGTTCGTCCTTCTTCTGCGGCGGCTGCCGACTCCTCTTCTCGCTCGCGTTCCTGCACTTCGCGTTCGATGGCTTCGCGCTCGGCACGATAACGCGTGTACCACTCGCGCGTGACCTGACCGGCCAACTCGCGATTCCCCAGCCCGAACGCCATCGCCATCGCCAGTGCGACAGCGCCAAAGAGAATCGCGAACGCCGTCGTGACGATATCCGTGGCAATGCCAAGCTCCTGCAGCGCCATGAAAATGGCGAGCATGACCACGCCCCAGCGCCCCACGCGCGCGAGTGTCGGTCCACCCTGCACCGCACCAGCTGACGCCATGATCAAGCCGCCGGTGAAGCGACCGAGCACGATGCCGACGATCATGATGACGATCGCGGACATCAGGCTCGGCAGGTACCCGACGAGCTCTGCGAATACGGCCGCGAGCGACTCCAGGCCTAACGCGTTCGCCGCCACCATGATGACAGCGAACATGATGAACCAGAATAGAACCTTCCCCGCGACGCGAGTCGGGTTGAAGTGCGATCCCGAGTGCTCGATCGCTTCCATCACGCCGCCGCGCTCGAGTGCTTGGTTTAGTCGCGCGCGACGAAGCAGTCGCTCCGTCGCCTTCTCGGCGAGCTTGGCGAGCAGATAGCCAGCGAAGAGAATGACGAGAGCGCCCAACAGCGCCGGCACAATCTCGGCGAGCTGCAGGAACGATGTGCGAAGACGTTCTAGAAATGTCACGACTCGAGGGACCGGTTACGGCGGAGACAAATCTACGACTATCCAGGGGATAGGGGATTGGGGATAGGCAA
>CBQVAZ010000652.1:0-2555 GCA_967720205.1 uncultured Gemmatimonadaceae bacterium
ACTCGCTGAGGTCGCCCGGGCAGATCGTCCTCTTTGCTGAAGACCCGGCCGCGAATGGGCTGCACTCTCAGGAGCGGCAGCGTGGCGTCACTGACGGTGAGCACTTCGACTCGTTCCGGATCTCCCCGTCCCGTAATCGTGACTTCATTGCGCTCCCAAACGCCGACGTCTTCGTACACCCGCTGGTTGTCGCGATACGTGAAGTAGGTAGCCGGGCCGTGATTGCGCCCGCCTCCCGGTATCGTGTGCAGGATGCTCACCAGGCGCTCCGGCTCCGCGAACGGAAGGGGCTTGAGGAGGACGCCGTATACAACACTGAAGATCGCCGAGCTGGCTCCAATTCCAAGCGCCAGCGTTAGGCAGGCGGCCAGGGCAAATGCCGGCCGCGCCCGTAACGCACGAGCGGCATAGCGCAGATCCTGCCAGACGTTGTGCATGCGACCTCCAATCGAGTGTGCTGGTGACTGCTTGAGACGCCGGCGCACACGGCTGATCGCGCGCGACATCGTTAGGCTGGCCGCGACGAGTATTCGCGACGCGTTGGCCGCGGCATGATCCAGCTCCGCCGCGAAGGTCGTGGCGCTCTCGGGCCGATGATCTCGTGGCAGCGCCATCGCGCGCTCGAGAACGGATGCGATGCCGGGCGGGACTTCAGGGGCGAAGTCGCTCAAGCGTGGCGGCGGAACGATGAAACGCGTGGCGACGATCTCTTGTGTGCTGGTTCCACCGAATGGCGTGCGTCCCGCGAGCATCTCGTACACCATGCAGCCGAGGCTGTAGATGTCGGATCGTGCGTCGAGGTTCGCATCGCCTGACGCCTGCTCCGGGCTCACGTACGCCGGTGTGCCCGCGGAGATGTCCAGCTCCTGCCGCAGCGGCCATTCTCCGATTTCGCTGTGAAGCTTACGCGCGATGCCGAAATCCATGACCCAGGCATGGTCATTGTGTAGCAGCACGTTCTCCGGTTTGACGTCGCAATGCAGGATCCGCTCGTTATGCGCGTGCTGCAGCGCCTCTGCCATGCCGCGGGTCAGTCGCAGTACTGTGGTGAGGTCGAGACGAACGTCGCGTTGCAGCCTCGCGCGCAGCGAACCGCCTCGCACCCAGGGCATCACGTAGAACGGGTGGCCCGCAGCCTCTCCTGAGTCCAACAGCGGGAGGATGTTCGGGTGGTGCAGCTGAGCGATTGTCGAGATCTCGCGATGGAACTGATTGAGACCGATGCCGCTGACAGCTTCCGGCGAGATGACTTTGACGGCGACCACTCGGCCGTGCCTAACGTCGCGGGCGAGATATACCGCGCCCATCCCACCCTGACCGAGCTCTGCGTCAATGATGTAGCGATCGGCGATCGCGCGCCGAAAGTCGACGTCGGTCGGGCTCGCGGAACCCGACTCGATGTCGAACAGGTCCTCCAGCGGCACGCCCAGCTCTTCGAGCATCCGCTGACGTGTCTTGGTACTGGGATATGGATGACGACCGTTGACGATGTCTGACCAGTGGCCGCGTGAAAGTCCGATCTTTATCGCCCAGTGGTTTTGGCTTAGCGGGCTGGCCGCGAGTAGTCGTTGCAGTCGGTCGAGTTTGAGCCGTGCTCGCATCGGAACTCAGGCAGGTGTGCAACTAGGACCGCAGAAACTGTGTGCTTGGTTTCAGTGGCGCACACCCGGCGCGTCAAAAAGTGTTCGGAAGTGTTCGGAGTCTGTTAGAGGGTGGGCTTCCGCCATCGCGCCTACTCTCTTGGTTGTCGCCGCTGGACGCTCGGCGACCAACTGGGGGGATTGGCAGAGTGAGGCCATCCTCGAGGCGATTGCTGTCACACGTTGTGTAACGCGTTCGTAGCCGCGCCGTGATTGGTCCGGCTCCTCGGCGCCGCAGGATTGGCTTCCGCAGCACAAGGCGGCCTTCTTTGCATCAATCCTCTCGTTAGGCAGTGGACGTTACCGCAGGGCTCGCTGTTACTCGTTATTAGCGGAATCTTTTTTGCTGCACTGCACCGTGCTCTGCGGGACCAACGAAAAAGCAAGACCAAAGTTGGCTCCCAATCATGTCAAACTACGCCCGCCGATCTCCCCGGTCGAAGGAGAAGCATTATGTACAGCAGATGGAAGTCAGCGCACGCGGTCATGGCGCTAGTGACGTTCGCGGTTATTTCGACAGCCTGCCAGCAAGATGATGGCGCTTTGACTGGGCCTTCGAGCATGTCACCGAATGCACAAGTAGTCGGAGCCGGGAACGTGAATGGCTCAGGCGGTCAGCAACCGAGCTTCTACGACGATCAGTTGTTCACGGTCAACATGAAGGAGTTGTCGGAGCAGGCTTCCGCGTCGATCATCGCCAAAAACCAGAGCATGAACTTCATTTTTGCGACGGACGATCTCGACGATCCGCAGACTTTCTTTCCGGTGATCGATGCCATCCAGGGTGATGGATTCAATCCGCTTTGGCGGCAAATCCTGATAACCTGGAATGCCGGGTTCACTCCACATCAGTTCACTAATGACGAGGACGTGCTGGCGGCCGCTGCCGGCCCGAATCCGGAGATCACTCTCGTC
>CBQVAZ010000653.1:0-2553 GCA_967720205.1 uncultured Gemmatimonadaceae bacterium
ATCTGCTCCGGCGCCATGTAGGCCGGCGTGCCTAACGCGACACCGGCTGTCGTCAGCATCTGCCTGTCGGTCGCCGCGGTCAACGCCTTGGCTACGCCGAAGTCGGTGACCACGGCGTGGCGGCCGCTGAGCATCACGTTTTCAGGCTTGATGTCGCGATGGACGACGCCCTGTTTGTGCGCGTACGCCATGGCGTCGGCGACGTCGCGAAGGATCGTCACGGCGTCGGTGATGGCGAGCTTACGGTCGCGTACGAGTCGCTGTCGCAGCGAGAGCCCTTGCTCGTACGGCATGACGTAATACAGGACACCGTCCGTCTCGCCCGAGTCGTACAGCGAGACGATGTGCGGATGGTGCAGCTTGGCCGCGATGTCGATCTCGCGAAGGAAACGAACGCGACCTAACGCCGCCGCCAGTTCCGGCCGCACAACCTTAACCGCCACGTCCCGACCGTGTTTGACGTCGTGGGCCAAGTACACGACAGCCATGCCGCCACGTCCCAGTTCCCTCGTTATGTGATAGCGCTCAGCGAGCGTTCCGGTTAACGGCGTCGTTTCAACGACCAGTCCAGCGAAGCGTTCGGCTGCCGGCCGCGCGAGCAAGGGAAGATCGCGCTCGCACTCAGCGACCATACGCTCGAGCACTTCGCGCTGCGCAGCGTCGCCCCCACTCAGGCGTTCAATGAGTTCGGCTCGCGCGGACGGGTCGGTGTCGAGGACCTGGTCGACGAGGGGTTCCAGCTGCCGCCATTCGTTAGGCGTGAGGGGCGTCACGTTTGGCCGTCACCAGCGCAGAAGCAGGCGGACCCGCGCAAGGCTGCCCAGCGCACTGCAGCTGCTTCGCCTAGCGCATCGCCAGCGTTCGGGTCCGGGATCCACACGATTTCCTACTCGCCGCCCAGGCGGTCTGAGCCGACGGATGTCGGGTTGCGAGACACCTTTCGTTACCTGTGGTGGGAAGATGCGACGCGTCATGAGTGGCGCAACCCATCAGGCAGAGAGAGGACTTTCGATGCTCCTCCCGCCCGACGCGCAAGATCCGTGGCAACTCCAGATACTCAACGTGCTCAACTTGCTGCGGCGCGATTTGGGGGCCGCCGTCGTGTCGCGAATCCGGGACTCCTCGTCGCTAGTGCATCGCTTCTCGAGCACGTGCAACAGACAGCGGACGCGTCGCAGCCTGTTTTCGCTTCCAGTCACCGCAATCGACGACGTTACCGGCTGAGTCAAACTTTCAGTTGCAGCTTGGATTGCGATACCAGTTCTGAATGCAGGCTGCCGCCGCGCGAATGAAGGCGATGTCGGGCTGGAGCGCGATTCCTCGTTATCCCGGGTGAGACGTCTCAACTCACTCTTTGCCGGAGCCAAACAAACTCCGGTGCGGCAAAAACGAGGACTTATGACCCCCAGAACCCGATATCTCATGCTCTCGCACGCACTGATGGCCAGCTTGGTAGCAATCGGCTGCAGTGACAAGATCACTCAAGTCGTCGCTCCGGAACCGGCGCTCGACAGCGTTAGGGTCACTGCAAGCGTCCGTTGGAACCAGCGCGCCGTCGCGCTCGTGGTCGCGCGTCCACCGGCCGCGAACGGACAAGCCGCCGTGAGCCGAATCCTTACGTATCTCTCGATCGCGCAATATCGCGCGGCTTTGGCGGCCGACGCGGCAAAGACGCAGGCTAAACCGCCATCGATTGCTGCCTCGGTGGGCGGCGCGTCCGTCGCCGTGTTGAACTCATTCTTTCCTCTCGACGTCGCGACGAACGAGAGTCAGCTGAACGTCGATCTGTCTGTGCCGCCCTGGCCCGCCACGCGCAATGAAGACGTTGTGGCTGGTGAAACACTCGGCCGGAAGATCGGAGCCGAACTCCTAACGCTAGCAGCCAGTGACAACTACCTCGTGAAGTCGCCCGGCACTCCGCCAGCCGGCACTGGGATGTGGGTTTCCGCAGCCGGAGTTGGCATCGTTCGCTCACTCTACGGCGTTCGGCCGTTCTTCATGACCGACGCTGCGCAGCTGCGCTCTCCGCCGCCTCCAGCCTTCGGTTCGGCGGAGTTCAGCTCCGCGCTCACTGAGGTTCGATCGATTTCCGATGCGCGCTCTGCGCAGCAGTTGGCGACCGCACAGTTTTGGAATACATCGAGTGGTCCCTTCACCGCGGGCGCACTCAACCTGATCGCGGACGACATCATCCGCGAGCACGCGCCGAACGAGAAAGAAGCGGCTCGCATCCTCGCGTTCGCCAATACAGCGGCATTCGACGCGCAGATCGCGTGCTTCGACAGCAAGTTCGCATACTGGTACATCCGCCCGTCGCAGGCTGACCCAGCGATCACGCTGCCGATCGGGCTGCCGAATCACCCATCGTACCCGTCTGCTCACTCGTGCATAACGAGTGCAATCATGGCCGTGCTCGCGGATGCCTTTCCTACGGAGAAGAGTCGCGTAGACGGGATCACATCAGACGCTGGAATGTCGCGAGTCTACGGCGGCATTCATTATCGATTCGACATCGAAGCCGGCCAGGCGATCGGACGCGCCGCAGCGGCGCTC
>CBQVAZ010000654.1:0-2548 GCA_967720205.1 uncultured Gemmatimonadaceae bacterium
ATTCGCTACGCTGCATCAATTCCAACGGACGCGCCGCACCACGAGCTGGCGCAGCAGTTCCTCGCGTGGTTGCTGAGCGCTCGCGGCCGCGCGACGCTCCGAGCCCAGCATCTCGACGCGCTCGATGAAGCGCAGTTCACGGGAACTGGCATTCCGCACGCCGTTAGATTCCCGTAACCCCACTAATGATGGCAGCTACTTCTTTTCGACAACTTCCAGACGAAGCGCGGGTGTGGATCTTCGCCGCGAGCGAGCCACTGAAAGGTGAGAAGGCCGACGCATTGCTTGGCGCCGTCGACGAGTACCTGGGCGACTGGAAGGCACACGGTCTACCCCTCACCTGCGCGCGCGATTGGCGTGACGATCGGTTTCTCGCGATCGGCGTCGATCAACGCGACGCGCATGCGTCTGGCTGTTCGATTGACGGTCTCTTCCGTGTTTTGCAGCGTTTGGAGCCGGCGTTAGGCACGTCACTCGTGGGCGGCGGTCGCGTCTTTTATCGCAACGCCGACGGCACGATCACCTGCGTGTCGCGCGCAGACTTTGCAACGCGAGCTCAAGCGGGGAGCATCGTTGACGACGCCCCGGTGTTCGATACGGCAGTCACCACTGCCTCGGCATATCGTGAGCGTTTCGAACAACCGGCCGCTGCGAGCTGGCACGCCGCGCTCTTTCCAACGAGTCGCCCGAGATAGGGTGCCGCCACTGCTCGGGTGTTAACCCGAGTACTATGCCGAAAAACAGAATTCAACTCATCAACGACGCGACGCCGCTCAACCGGCGCGAGATGTTCACACGCGCAGCAGGCACCGCAGCCACCCTCTTCGTCGCCGGTTCCGCGCTCAGCTGCGGCGCGGCCGACGCAACTGATCCAGGCGACGACAATAGTGCGACGGGCTGCGTCCTCACTGCCGCGCTGACGGAAGGTCCGTACTTCGTCGACGAGCGACTCAATCGCTCGGACCTGCGTGCGGATCCAGTGAGTGGAGCAGTCTCCACGGGCACACCGCTGCAACTGACGTTCAACGTTTCACGCAGCTCGAACAGTGCGTGTTCACCGCTGACCGGCGCCCTGATCGATGTGTGGCACTGCGACGCGGCGGGTGTCTACTCCGATGTGGGCGGCAGCGGGTCAGGTCGGAAATTCCTGCGCGGCTATCAGATCACCGACGCCTCGGGCGTTGTGAACTTCACGACTGTGTATCCCGGTTGGTATCAAGGGCGCGCGGTGCACATCCACTTCAAAGTGCGCGTGATCGCGGGGACGACCACGACATACGAATTCACGTCGCAGTTCTTTTTCGACGAGAGTGTCACGAGCACGATTCACGCAGCGAGTCCATACAACACACGTGGGCAACGCGACACGCGCAACACCAACGACGGGATCTACAACAGCCTGTCTTCGGCGGAGAAGACAGCGCTCACGCTGCGCACAACGCAGTCGGGGAGCGGCTACAACGGCGTGATCGATCTCGTGGTGCGGCTCGCCTAACGAAGCCACTCGTCGCGATGCCTAGCGACGAAGGCGTCGTCGCTCAGCTCCGGATACGCTCGGACGACGCGATCGATTTCTGCGCGCTGACCTTGCGACAGCGTTTCTGTTCGGTCGAGACACCACGTTCCAGCGAGCAGTCCCTGGCGCCGCAGGATTTCGTGAATGCCGGGAATGGAACCGGCGAAGTTGTTGCGCACGTCGAAGATCGCTCCGTTGGCATCCGTCAGCGCGGCGCCTAACGCCAATGTGCGCGAGCTCACTGGCCCCTGTTTGGTGCGAGCGAGCAGGCGCACGGCCGCATGCGTCCACACGGCCCACTGTCCCAACAACCCTCCAACTATTCGGCGTTGCACGACGCGGTTGCGCATGCGTACCCGAATGGGCGTGACCAGATCGGCGACGATGTTGTCGTCGTTGCCTGTGTAGAGCGCGATGTCGTCGCGGCCGGTCTCGATCGTAGCCCGGACTACGTCGATTGTCGCATATCTATCGAATGGCGCGATCTTGATCGCGACGACGTTCTCGATCTCGCAGAAGCGACACCAGAAGTCGAAGTCCAGCACTCGGCCGCCAACAGCGGGCTGCAGGTAAAAGCCGACCAACGGCAGCACGTCTGCCACAGCCCGGCAATGCCTGACGAGGTCCCTGTTGAAGACGTCCTCCATGGCGGCAAGCGATAGCAGGACGGCGTCATAGCCATTCCGCGCCGCGGCGAGCGTTTCGCGCAATGCCTGACGCGTATGGCCCACCGCGCCGGCGATGAGCGCGAAGCCTTTGCGCTCGCGACGCCTGCCTAACGCCTCGTCCACGGTTTCGCGCGCCAGCATCAGCACGGGTTCGAAGAGGCCGTGGCGCCGATCGCGGATGGCGAACTGCGTGGTGTGCACGCCGACGGCTATTCCGCCCGCTCCGGCCGCGATGTAATAGCGCGTGAGGGCGCGCTGACGGCGTTCGTCCAGTCGGCGCCCGGCTGTGAGCGCGAGCGGATGCGCGGGGATCGCGTGCCCGGCGCGAAGGTAGCGCCGCAACGCGTCGCTAATAGCGCCCTCC
>CBQVAZ010000655.1:0-2548 GCA_967720205.1 uncultured Gemmatimonadaceae bacterium
CGTCGCCTGCCGATCCACGCCCCAGCTCTCCATGTCGTCAGGCACAGGGTTCTTCGGATCGAAGGAAAAGCGATCCGGCGGCGACTCCGATGACTCCCACGCGAGCTTGCCGTCGCCGGCGCTTGTGTTCGCCTTTCCTCCACTCGTTAGGTACAACGTCCGCGGAGCGGCACCAGCCGGAGGATAGCTGTCGAAGGTGCGCCAGACGTTAGCGCCAGTCACATAGACTCGCGCCCGCGGCGCGTCGAAGCGCTCGCTCTCTTTCTTCAGGCACCAATCGAAGAACGCCAGATGCAGCGCTTTCGTGTCGATCACCGACTCGGCGGAGAACTCGGTGTCCCCGACTTTTACTGAGCCGCCTCGGAACGTCTCGATGTGGCGCCAAGGCCCAACGACCAGGAAGTGGCGGTCGGCAGATGTGCGGTTGGTCATTACGCCGCGCCAGTAGAACAGCGCCCCGGGCTGGTCGCCGTCGTACCACCCTGTCGTCGTTAGGGTCGGGATTGTGATGCCGGCGAAGTCTTTTGGCGTGAAGCGCAGCCGGTTCCAATACGCGTCGCTCGTCGAATGCGTCAGCCATTCGCGATACATCGGCATCGAGCGTCCGAAGACGGAATCGGCTGTCAGAAGCGGACGGTGCGCGAGGACCTTGGCCCAATTCGCGGTCTCCCCGTTAGGCGACTGCTCGGCGCGGCCTGCCGTCTGATTCAACCAATTGAGCGCGAACGCATGCAGGAACGCGCCGCCACTCCACGGAATCTCCTCGAACCAACGGCCGGCTGCGGCCGTCGGCGCCATGCACACGAGGTGCGGCGGATGTTCGCGAGCTGCGAGCCACTGCACGCTGCCGAGGTACGACAGGCCGAGTGTGCCAACGCGGCCGTTGGCCCACGGTTGCCTAGCGAGCCACTCGATGGTGTCGAAGCCGTCCTTGCCTTCAGGGAAGAGGAAATTGAAACGGCCTTCCGAGTCGCCGCGGCCGCGCGTGTCCTGGATGACGAAGACATAGCCGCGCTTGGCGAAGTACGTCGCCCATTGGTTGAGGCCGAGCCCCGTCTTCATGTAAGGCGTTCGCGCGAGGAGGACGGGGTAGCGCCCAGGGGCCTCAGGGAGCCAGACGTCGGCGGCGAGCCGGACGCCGTCTCGCATCGGAACCATGACGCCGAATTGGGTGCGCACCTGCGCAGGCAGCGATGCGGCGACCAGGAACGACGCGACGAGTGATACAGGGAGGCGGGACATAGCCATAGGCAAAAGTGAAGCTCGATACGGCCAAACAGCCAGTCGCGTTTCCATTGTGTCTGGAACGGGTGAGGCTTCGGTTGACACTGTCGGCGCAGCGTGCGGCGGCTCGGGCGGCATCGTATAGAAGTGCCGGCTGACTCGGAGCGTCTCCCATGTCTCGCGTTACCGCGGCCCTTCTCACAATCGGTCTCGTAAGCAGTGTGGCAGGCGCCCAGAGCGCCGCTCGGCTCTCTCGACCGATCGAGTATTACAACCCGGACTGGTCGCCTGATGGCCGTACGATTGTCTTCGAATCCACGCTCAGCGGCAAATACTCGATCTACACGATCGCTGGAGATGGGTCGCACCTAACGCGACTGACAGCCGACACGTCGAACAACGAGCAGCCGACGTGGTCGCCGGACGGCAAGCGCATCGTGTTTTCATCGGACCGCCACGGTGGCTATCTCGACGTCTACGTGATGAATGCCGACGGCAGCGGCGCCACGCGCCTAACGAACATGGGCAGTGGCGGATTCTATCAATCCTCGTTCTCTCCCGACGCCAAGTGGATCGCCTTCCAGGGGAGGGGAGACACCCGCGAAGTGCGCGACCGCGTCTACGTCGTTCGCAGCGACGGCAGCGGCTTGCGGCTCTTGAGCGACTCGACATATGGTGCGGAAGGGCCGCGTTGGTCGCGTGACGGCAAGACTATCGAGTTCAAGCGCGTGCCCTACGCGAAGCGATTTTGGAACGAGATGGGGCCGGCGGACATGGCAGCGGCTCGCAAGGGCGAGAGCATCGTCTCGATTCCACTCACCGGCTCGAGCGCTATGCCGTTGGCTAAGATAGTGGCTGGTGACTCGCGGCCGATTTGGACGCGCGACGGGGCGAAGGCGTTCTTCAAGTCGTCCCGCGACGGATCGCCGGCGATCTATGAGATGACGAAGGGAGGCAGCGTTAGGCGCGTCGCGGACGCGGCCGTCGTCGAGGATCCCAATCCATCGCCCGATGGCCGTCGTTTCGCCTACACGAAGTCTGTCGATGGCTGGGCAGGGCTTTACGTCTACGACATTGCATCGCGCCAGGAGCGGCTCATCACCGGCGGTGCGAGCGCCGGTCCGCTCGGCTACCTGCGAACGAGCATGCCTAACGTGGGCATCGACACGCTCGACACGTTCGAGAGCCCGCGCAGCGGCGGCGCGATCGTTCGTGGCAATGGTGCGTACATTGTGCGCAGCGTCAGGCAGATCGGCCCGCGTCGTTTCGAGTTGGCGGATACGTGGTTCGATTCTACAGGCCGAGAGACGGCCAAGCAGTCCAC
>CBQVAZ010000656.1:0-2542 GCA_967720205.1 uncultured Gemmatimonadaceae bacterium
TCGACCAAGACGGCTGCCGATGAAGTACATGAACATCGCGCCCGCGACATTGCTCAACCAGACGGCGAGAAAGGGCGCGAGGGGCGAACGGCCTTCGCGCGCCGCGACGAATGACCCGAACGCTGCGACGACGTCGGCGGGAATAGGCGGAAAGACATTCTCGACGAACGCGAGCACACCTAACGCCGCGTTTAGCAGGACGGGATCCAGCCCGCCGAGCCAATCCAGAAGTGCCGTGAGAGACACCGGACTACGTTCGCTCAGGCCTCGGCTAGGTGAGCGTCGCCACTGCGACGCACGCCAGCCCTTCTCCGCGCCCGATCCAGCCTAACTGCTCATTGGACTTCCCTTTGATGCTGACGGCGCTCTCGTCGACGCCCAGGGCATTCGCTACGCACGCACGCATGGAGTCCCGATACGGCGCAATCTTGGGCCACTCCGCGATTACGGTGACGTCCACCTGGTTCACCGTGAAGCCGGCAAGCACGATCTGTGCAACTGCCGCGCGGAGCATCTCGATCGAATCGCGCCCTTTGTTCGCCGGGTCCTGATCGGAGAACATCGCACCGATGTCCCCTAACGCCGCGGCGCCTAACACGGCGTCGGTAATGGCGTGCGCGACGGCGTCGCCGTCGCTATGACCTACGAGGTGCTTATCGCCTGGTATCGAGACCCCTCCGAGCAAACAGGGGCCACCAGGGGCGAAGGGATGTGAATCGTAGCCGAAGCCGACGCGGGTCACGCCGCGACGGCCTCGTTCGGCTTGATGATGGAGTAGTCCTGCCGCCGGCGCGCCGGTGTAAACCCGGCGTCGCGGATGAGGTGCTCAAGCTCCGCAGTCGTCGTCCGATGCGTAGTGTTCGCCGCCGAGACGACGTTCTCTTCGATCATCAGCGAACCGAAGTCGTTGCAGCCGAAGCGCAGCGCGAGCTGCCCGACCTTCATTCCCATTGTTACCCAACTGGACTGAAGGTTAGGCACGTTGTCGAGCGCGATGCGCGAGATCGCGACCGTTCGCAGGTAGTCCACGGCGTCAGTCTTCGGCATGTGCGACATCGTCGGCGTGTTCTCCGGCTGCAGCGGCCACGTGATGAATGCCGTGAACCCGCCCGTGCGCGCTTGGACGTCGCGCACTCTCTGCAGATGCTCCAGGCGCTCTGCGAGCGTTTCGCCGATGCCGTACATCATCGTCACCGAGGTCTTCATCCCCTCGTTATGCGCCAGCTCCATGATCTCCAGCCAACGGTCGGCGCCGGCCTTTTTGGCAGCGACGATGTCACGCACCCGCTGAACGAGAATCTCGCCACCGCCGCCAGGAATCGAGTCGAGCCCGGCTTTGCGGAGCTCGCGGATCACCTCGACGGCATCCATGCGAAATAGCGTCGAGAAGAAGTCGACTTCGCTCGGACTAAAACCGTGAATGTGAATGGGATGGTACTTCTTAATGTACTTTAGGAGGTCCAGATACCACTCGAGGGGGATGTACGGATTGTGGCCTCCCTGAATGAGAATCTGCACGCCACCTAACGCTTTGGTTTCTTCGATCTTCGCGCCGATCTGCTCGAACGAGAGCGTGTACCCTTCGCCGTGTTTCGGGCGCCTGTAGAAGGCGCAGAAGCCACAGTCCGCGACGCAGACGTTCGTGTAATTGATGTTCCGGTCGACGATGTACGTGACCGTGTTGTGCGGATGTTTCGAGACCCGAACGCGGTCTGCCTCGAGGCCGAGCTCGAGGAGAGGAGCGTCGCGGTAAAACTCCAACAATGAGGTCAAAGGTCAGAGGTCAAAGGTCAAAGTAAGCTACTGCGTTTTCTGAGGCAGAGGCATCCTGCGGATCTCCTTCGACTGTACGATGCGAGTGGCTGCGATGTGCCGCCCGTCGGGCGAAATCTGCGGATGCAGCATGCTGGCGTTCTCGCGCGTGAGTTGGCGAGGTGTGCCGCCACCGCTTGGCACGACAAAGAGTTGCGGATGACTGTCCACGAGCGCGGAGTAGACCAGCGCTGAGCCGTCTGGCAGCCAGTCCAGGCCGCCGTACGTCTGCCCAGGATACTCGACGAGCTTCCGAGCGCCGCCGCCGTCTGGTCGCACAATCCATATGGAGTGGACTCCAGGCTTCGTTATGCCTTCGATCGCGATCTCTCGTCCGCTCGGGGACCACGTCGCCATCTCGGCCGATGGAATTGGCCCGAGCGGAATCTTGCGATGGCTCAGTGCCCTGCCTGACGAAGGATCGATTGTGACGATCGCGGCGTAGGTCCCGCGGCCCTCCCCTTTGTCGGGGCGCAGCCAGCCGGCGAAAAGCAGCTGCCGACCGTCGGGGGACCATTCAGGGGAGCCCACTTCCCAACCGTAGTCCGTTAGGCGGATCTCGTCCGTGCTGCCGACACGCCGAACCCAGATGTCGTCCGTGGCGCCGGGCCAAGCGTACAACGGTACCGGCGTCGGCGAGCGATGCGAGTGGTAGGCGATCCACTTGCCGTTAGGCGACCAGACCGGCTGAAAGTCCTCGTGGTATCCCGTGACGACGCCTTGCACCGCC
>CBQVAZ010000657.1:0-2535 GCA_967720205.1 uncultured Gemmatimonadaceae bacterium
AATAACCTGACTGACGTTCTGGTGGTCGAACCCAAACACGTGCGCGCTCTTTGCGAGGCTTGCGAGGTTGAGCGCCGACCCGCTCCACATCCAGAACGGGGTGAACAAGTACCACGTGTTGTTGTGGTAGATCGGATTCATGTGCACGCCGAGATATCCCGTAGGCGAATCCACATCCGGTCCAGCGAGCATACCCTCCTGCGTCCAGGTCGATTCCGGCGCACTGGCGCTGTAGAGAAATATGCGCCGGTTGCCATCGGCGCCTAACGAACCGACAAACAGTTTGTAGCGCTTCGCCGCATTCGGCTCCAACACGTCTTTGACGGCTGAGATGAGCCCTAAGCTCTGCAGGTTCGTGCCTGTCTGCTGCGGGATGATGGGATTTCCGGAGAACGGCGTCCATGTGACACCACCATCCGTCGACTTCGTGACGCCGACGGAATTGTTCGCGCCCGACCGTCCGTTGAAGAAGAGCCACATCGTGCCGTCGTCCTCGGTGACGCCCGCACCCATCTGCGTCTGCGTCGAACACCACGGCTGCGTACCGCCCTGCGTAACGATGCTTGTTCGTTGCGGAGACGAGCCCGATTGCAGCCAGAAGCGACCGCCGTATGACTCCCAGAGCTTGATGCTGTAGTTGCTCGGGGCAGTCGTCGCTTGATTCGCGGCGGCGTAGATCTTGGGGCCGTCCTCAATACGCGACCATTCAACGACAGCGTTCCCGGTGTTGTTGGTATCCGTGTTCAGCTTGCCGATTGCAATCCATAGCGTGGTCGACCCCGTGTCGCGGATCGACGAGAATGGAACCCAATCCGTCAGCGCAAATACTTTTGGGCCGCAGGCCTCGATCTGCGCCGTGCCAGACCCCGCGCCGATGACGAAGAAGCGCACGCGCGAGTTCGTCACATCCCACTGATAGCCGTAGATCAACGACGAGTTATTCTGCCCAGACGGAGTGGATCCTACCGTCGCAGTCGTCGTCCACGCTTTCGTCGCGTCGTTCCAGAATTGCAGCGTACCGCTTGGCTGCCTATAGAAGATCCGTGGGCGGCGCGTTCCGCTGACCGTGTTGAAATCGATCCCCATGTTCTCGATCGCGCCGAGGTTCGCAGCCGTATCGCACGTCGGCGTGGTGACTTTGTTGAGGATCCTCAGCGTGGCGTTAGGGTTGTCCTGCGCGTTTCGAACGTTCGCGGCGAAGATGTGGTTGGTGACGTGCGGGAAGCGCCGCAAAATGCCCGCGCCACTGGATGCCGCGCCGAAGACCTCTATTCTCGCCATCGAATCGGTGACCGTGACGCTGCCGTCGCCCGCCGTAACCGCGGCCCACTGACCTAACGAAGATGCGAAGTGCTCGCGCTCGCTGATGCGTCCAACGCGCGCAGTCATTTGGGGAACGATCGCGCCGGCGACGGCCGGAGTGAGCGATACGACGGTAACGGGCTGCGTTGCCGATACGTCTTGCGCGATGGCCGTGGCAATGGCGCTATCGACAGGCACCGTTAGACCGCCAACAGCGACGGTGACGTCCGGGGCAACGGCCGACGCGACGGCTTCCGTGAGTGAAACAGTGGTTCCGCCGCCAACGGACACAGTCATCGTCTCTGCGATGCCGGACGCGGTCGCCTCGACGAGTGGCACTGTGAGACTCGTCGTGACGGCTGTGTTTTCGCTGACGGCAGTCGCGATCGCCTCATTCAGAACGACGGTGGTGCCCGGGAAGCCCGTCACGACGGTCATGTCTTGCGCAGTACTGCCAGCGACCGCGGTGGCCAGCGGAACACTCAATCCACCTAACGAGACCGCCGTATTCTGAGACAGCCCGAACGCGATCGCCGGCGACAGTGGTGCTATTTGCGCCGACACCGGCGGCTTAGTGGCTGGCTCCACCATCCACGGCCGCAGCCACAACCCCGGAATCGAGGAGCGCGCGCCGTTTGTCGCTAGCGACGTCAGCGTGCCGTCGTGTCCATTTCCCGACTCATCCAGAACGCGGGCAGCGTAGCCGCGGTGTCCCGTACGCCAGAAGCCTAACGAGGACGCTCGATGCGCGAGCAGGTCCGTGACGACGGCTGCTCGTTGGGCCCACGTCAGTTTGGGCCACAATCCGACAAACGCGTAATCGCAGAACGCCGAATTGTCGCTGGCGGACGTATTCGCGATCACGAGCCCCGTCGAGGCGTCGCCTGCGAAAGCGCCGTTGCCGTCCGTCGCGATGGTCATCGCTGTCGGCCTGAGTCGCCGCCCCCACGGTGCCCACTCGACAGCGACGAGCTGGCCAGCGGTCCCGGCCTGATCGACAGTGACGATCACGACGCTGTACTCGCCCGTGCCATGCACCAAGTCCGTCGTCGTGTACGTGAGGTCTGTCGCCGCGCGCTTCCAGTTGAATCGCAACGCGCCTGCAGACCCAGCCTGCCGGATGGACCAGCCTAACGTGAAAACGTTCGCATCCTGCTTCGCCAGCATCACGCGACCATTCATCGTCGCGCTGGCGCGCACGATGAGGATCGCCGTGAACGCCGTGAGATTGTC
>CBQVAZ010000658.1:0-2529 GCA_967720205.1 uncultured Gemmatimonadaceae bacterium
GCGGGCGCGCAGACGAGCGGAGAGCGCCATGGCCATCGGTGCGTTGACGCGTCCGCCATATGGTGAATGCAACACGAGGTACGCGGCGCCTGTCTCGTCACGGAAGCTCTCGAGCAGCAGTGTGCGCTCATCCGGCACGACGCCCGCGACGGCGCGCTGCTCGCGCATGTAGGCTGCGAGCGCGACGATGAGATTGGATTCGCATCCTAACGATTCTGCAAGGCGAGCGACGGCTGCGTCATCGTCGGTATCGAGCTCGGCGAGTGTGCGACGCAAGGCCCCAATGCGCGGTGCCAAGTGCGCCGATCGGGCCATGTACTCGCCTTTCCAGAACGGCATGCGCGCCGGCAGTCCTGGTGCGGGCGTAACGATCACACGGTCGTGCTCGATCGCCGCGAAGCGCCACGTGGAAGAGCCTAACAAGAAGACGTCGCCGACTCGCGACTCGTGTACGAATTCCTCGTCCAGCTCACCGATGCGGGTGCGATCGGGGAGCAGCACGGCGTAGTAACCGCGATCCGGGATCGTCCCACCCGAGACGATCGCTGTTTGACGGCTTCCGCGCAGCGCCTCCAAGCGACCGGTCGACCGATCCCACAGCACGCGCGCCGCGAGTTCCGCGGCCAGCTCGGGTGAATACTTCCCCGACAGCATAGCCAGCACTTCGTCGAAGGCGTTGCGCGTGAGCTGATGGAACGGGTACGCGCGGCGAACGAGGTGGAATAGATCGTCGGCTTGCCACGGATCGGCGGCGACGGCCGCGACGATTATCTGCGCGAGAACGTCGAGCGGGTTTTGCGGCACCTGCGTCGGCTCGACGTCGCCTTCGCGCGCGGCGGCGGCGACGGCGAGCGTCTCGAGTGCGTCGTCCAGGTGCGTGGGAAGAAAGATGCCACGGCTTGTCGCGCCTAACGCGTGACCGGCACGGCCGACGCGCTGCAGGGCGCTGGTGACGCGTTTGGGGCTTTGAATCTGAATGACGAGATCGACGGAGCCGATGTCGATGCCGAGCTCCAGCGCGCTCGTCGTCATGAGCGCGCGGAGGTCGCCGGCCTTGAGGCGCTGTTCAAGGTGCAGTCGCCGTTCGCGCGAAAGCGCTCCGTGGTAGGCGTGCGCCAGCTCGCCGCCGGCGATCGCGTTCACGCGCGTAGCCACCTTCTCGGCATGCGCCCGGTTATTACAAAAGACGAGGGTCGTGCGCGCCTGCTGCAGGTGTTGTGCGATCTGCTCGAAGATCGCCGGCCACACGGACTCGCCGACGTGGCGCAGATCCTCGACTGGCGACACGATACGCAACTGCGCACGCCTAACGAGCCCACAGTCGACGACAGTGACGGGTCGCGGGGTCCAGCTGCCGTTCGACGCTTCGCCGCCGCCCAGGAAGCGTGCGATTTCGTCGAGCGGCCGTTGTGTCGCCGAGAGGCCGATGCGCTGCACTGGATGGCCGACGAGGTGCTCGAGTCGCTCCAGCGTCAGTGCCATGTGCGCGCCGCGTTTGCCGCCGGCGACGGCATGGATCTCATCGACGATCACGGCCTGCACGCCGCTGAACATCCCGCGTCCGCGCACCGTCGTGAGCATGATATGCAACGATTCGGGCGTGGTGATGAGAATGTGTGGTGACTTGCGCACCATGCGATTGCGCGCCGACTGCGGTGTGTCACCCGTGCGGACGTCTACGCGGATTTCGGGAAAGCGGTCACCGCCGGTCTCGAAGCGCGACTTCAACTCCGCGAGGGGGAGTGTGAGGTTTCGCTGAATGTCGTTATTGAGGGCCTTGAGCGGCGAGATGTAGAGTAGCTGTACCGCGTTTGGCAGCGGCGATTCGAGGCCCTGCAGGATCAGCTGGTTGAGCTGCCAGAGAAAGGCCGCGAGCGTTTTGCCGCTTCCGGTCGGCGCCAGGATGAGCGTGTTCGCACCGCCGGCGATGACAGGCCATCCTTGCCGCTGCGGCTCGCTGGGCGCGCCTAACGCTTCGCCGAACCAGCGGCGGACGACGGGATGAAACGGTAGCAGCGCGGTGTCAGAGCCGGACGCGATCACTGTTTAGCGCGCGATGCGGATCACCGATCCGGCGGCCGCTGTACCTAGATTGGACAGCGAGCGGCGATCGGGACGACGAGATGCCGGTCGCGAAACGCACGACCAGCTGTGCGAACGTGGAGGAGCCATGTATCGGAGAGAATTTCGCCAACGCAGCGAGAACGTCGGCAAGCGCCTTCGCCCGCGCTCAACGAGCATGCTCAAGATACGCCTGACACTGGGCGCTTCCTACGTCGCGCTGCTGTCGTGCAAGAGCGGCGACGCCTCCATCGAGCCTCCGAATCAGCAGGCAGGCTGGACCGTCGGTGTGCCACTGCCTGAACGGTTGCAAGAGATTCACGCCGCGGTGCTCAAGGGAGACATCTATTTGGCTGGCGGGTTCGACTCCTCGGCAGCGGAATCGCGTCACGCGTATCGCTTTGTTGTGGCGCAGAATCGCTGGGAGCGGATCGCCGATCTTCCAGAGCCGCGGCATCACATGCCGCT
>CBQVAZ010000659.1:0-2529 GCA_967720205.1 uncultured Gemmatimonadaceae bacterium
CCGCAATCGCGGCCACACGCGGGCTTCTAATCTCTGCGGATTCGCTCGCAACGTCTTCCCCTTCCCGGCCCAGCCTTAGCTTGCGCTCGATCTACACGCCCGTCAAGCAGTTTTCGTACCGAACGATCGCAGTCATCAGCGCGGAGAACCGTTAGGCGGCAACCACGCGAGCCGCAGCAACCGCCGCGCCGAACCCGTTGTCGATGTTCACGACGGTCACACCCGCAGCGCAGCTATTGAGCATCGTCAAGAGAGCGGCCAAGCCGCCAAAGCTGGCGCCATACCCCACGCTGGTCGGTACAGCGATCACCGGACAGGGCACCAGGCCCCCGACGACAGACGGGAGCGCGCCGTCCATGCCCGCCACGACAATGATCGCTTTGGCGCGCTGCAGCGCGTCGGATTTCGCCAACAAGCGATGGATGCCCGCCACGCCCACGTCTGTTAGGCGTTCGCTGCAGATCGACGCCGCGAACAACGTCTCGCTGGCCTCTTCCGCGATTGGCAGGTCACTTGTTCCAGCCGTGACGATGAGTACCGGTCCCTTGTCAGGCGGCACGTCGCTCGGCGCCGGAACTATCGCCGTGCGCGCGACTTCGCTCACTCGCGCCTTGGGCCAGCGCTCGCGGACAGCGCCTAACGTTGCGTCGGTGGCCCGCGTGATCAGCGCTCTCTCCGCACGCGCGCTCAAACGCGCGGCGATCTCCACCACCTGCGCCGGCGACTTTCCCGCGCCGAAGATCACTTCGGGAAAGCCCTGGCGAATGCCTCGGTGATGGTCGATTGTCGCGAAATCGAGCGTCTCGATCGGTGCGCGCGCTAACTCGTCGAGTGCGCGCTCTGGCGCCACCTCACCGCTGGCGACGCGCTCCAGGAGCGCGCGCACTCGCTCGCGAATCACGCCTCGGCGAGCTCGGCCCCCACGGGCTCGCACTCCATCGCCTCGTCGTCGGCGTAACGCGCCCGATTGGCGAGGTAGTCGCTGAAGATCGATTCGACTTCGCCTAACGCGGAGACCTGGTGCAGGCGCTGGCGCAGCTTGGCCGATCCGGGCAGCCCCTTCACGTACCAGCCGAGGTGCTTGCGAAACTCGATGGCGGCACCGCGTGGATCGCTCTCGAATGACTCGGCCATGCGCGCGTGATCCAGTGCAACCGCGAAACGCTGTTCTACTGACGGCGTCGGCGGCACAGCCGTGCCATCGATCAGCGCGCGCGCCTCACGGAAAATCCACGGTTGGCCGAACGAGCCACGCGCGATCATCACGGCCGCGCAGCCCGTCTCGCGCCACATGCGCGCGGCGTCCTCGGCCGTCTTGATGTCGCCGTTGCCGATGACTGGAATGTCGAGCGCATCGACGAGCGCCGCGACCTCATCCCATCGTGCCGAGCCAGTGAACATCTGCGTGCGCGTGCGCGGATGCAGCGCGATCGCGCGCGCGCCGGCATCCTGGCAGCGCAGCGCGATGGCGACCGGATCGCGCAATTCCTCGTTCCAGCCGCTGCGGATTTTTACAGTGACGGGGAGATGCGTCCCTGCAATCACCGCACGGATCACACGCTGCACGAGATTCAGATCCTTGAGGCAGCCGGACCCGCCGTTTCGCCTAACGACTTTCTTTACGGGGCAGCCGAAGTTGATGTCGATGAACTCGGGCTGAAAAACCTCGGTGACGAGCGTCGAGGCGTCGCGCATCGCGTCGGGCTCGGCGCCGAAGATTTGCACGCCGATTGGCCGCTCGTCGTCGCCGAATCTCAGCTTGGCTATTGTTCCCGGATTCTCGCGGCGGATGCCTTCGGCCGAGAGAAACTCCGTGACGACGACGTCCGCGCCGAAGCGACGGCAGAGCCGCCGGAACGGGGACTCCGACACGCCGGCCATCGGCGCCAGGATCAGTGGCGTCGTGGGATCGCTTCGGAGCAGGTACGGAAGAGGCACAGTTGGCAACCTAACCAAGCTGGCAAAGCGTTGCAACGCCACAATTTGACAGCATTCGACGAGTGAAATAAGTTGCGCGGCCCTAACGGATCAACGGGGTCAGACTCCATCGTTCGCCGCGAGCAGCGAGACGACTGACTCGTTTCAAAGGAGTCTGACCCCATTGATCGCACGAGGATCTCGATGGAACTGCGGGACTTTTTCTCGGAAGATGCAGTCGAGCTGAACCTTCAATCGGTCTCCAAGGACGATGTGCTGAAGGAGCTCATTGGCCTGCTCAAGCTCGAGGACAAGTCCGAGGCGATGCTGTTCAAGATGTTGAAGCGGCGCGAGAACCTCGGGTCGACGGGGATCGGGCGCAGCATCGCGATTCCGCACTGTCGCTCACTGGTGGTGACGAAGTTGCGCGTGGCGTTTGGGCGTCGATCTGGGGGCGTCGATTTTCGCGCGATCGACGACAAGCCGGTCAAGTTTTTCTTTCTGATCGTGGCGCCGCCGCTCGAGGTGTCGAATCAGTATCTGCCAGTGTTAGGCAAGATCGCGCAGTTCAGCAAGGAGCCGGATGTGCCAGATCGATTGCTCTCGATCAGC
>CBQVAZ010000660.1:0-2528 GCA_967720205.1 uncultured Gemmatimonadaceae bacterium
GGCGGGCTGCTCAAAACGACGAACGGCGGCATCACGTTCACGCAGCTTTTCGACAGTCTCCCGGTAAGCTCGATCGGCGATCTGCAAATCGCGCCGACAGACCTGAACACGGTTTATGTCGGCACTGGCGAGAACAACCCGCGGAACAGCGCGTCGATCGGCATGGGTGTGTACAAGTCTGTCGACGCCGGAAAGACGTGGAAGTACGTCGGCCTCGACGGGACGGACAAGATCGCCCGGCTGCGCATCGATCCGCGCGATGCGAACATCGTCTACGTCTGCGCGTTAGGCCACACCTGGGGGCCTAACGAGGAGCGCGGCGTCTTCAAGACGACGGATGGCGGAGCGACCTGGAAGAAGATCCTGTACAAGAACGATCTCACCGGCTGCTCCGACCTCGATATCGATCCCACCAACTCGAACATCGTCTGGGCTGGGATGTACACCCACCAGCGCTACCCGTGGTACTTCACCTCCGGCTCCGGCGAGACCGCGCTGTACAAGTCGAACGACGGCGGTGCGACGTGGACCAAGCTGTCCGGCGCGGGCAATACACGCGGCCTCCCCAAAGGCGACATGGATCGCATCGGCATCTCTGTGCACCGAGCGAATCCGGACATCGTCTACGTCATCTCAGAAACGAAAGACGAGGGCGAGCTGTGGCGCACCGATGACGGCGGCGAAACGTGGCGCACCGTCAACCGCGATCCGAACATCAACTTCCGGCCGTTCTACTACAGCGACGTTAGGGTCGACCCGAAGAATCCGAACAAGGTCTTCACACTGTCCGGCAGTCTGTATCTGTCGGAAGACGGCGGCCGCACGTTCCAGACAGTCGCGCGCGACGTGCACGGCGATCACCAGGCGCTGTGGATCGATCCGACCGACCCGAATTACATCATCAACGGTTCCGACGGCGGCTGGCAGGTCTCGTACGATGGTGGTCGCAATTTCGAAATTGTCAACACGTACTCATTCGCGCAGTTCTATCACATCAACCTCGACAATCAGAAGCCGTACAACATCTGCGGCGGCCTGCAGGACAACGGACACTGGTGCGGACCGAGCCGAACGCTGACGGACGGAAATCGCAAACGTGACTGGGTGACGGTGAGCGGAGGCGACGGCTTCTTTGCTGTGCCCGATCTCGAGCGGCCGTGGCTCGTGTACACAGCGTCGCAGGGCGGCAACATCACCGTCACGGATGTGCGTACGGGCGATGCGCGGTCGATTCACCCGGATCCAAATCGCGTCGGCAGCGCCGGCGACTCGCTCGCGACGCACAAGTTCCGCTTCAACTGGAACGCGCCGATCGCTTTGGACCCCAAGGATCCGAAGACGGTCTACTTCGGTGGCAATGTCTTGTTCAAGACGACGAACTTCGGGCAATCCTGGGAACAGGTCTCGCCGGACCTAACGACGAACGACAAGCGCAAGCAGATGAACTCGGGCGGCCCGATCGTGCGAGACAACACGGCTGCGGAGTTTCACTCGACGCTGTTGTCGATCGCACCATCGCCGAAGAACCCGCAGGTCATTTGGACCGGGTCCGACGACGGTAACGTGCAGGTGACCCAAGACGGTGGCAAAACGTGGACGAACGTCGTCAAGAACATCCCCGGACTCGCACCTAACGCATGGATCTCGACAGTTCACGCGTCCGATCACGATGCGGGGACTGCGTATGTCTCGGCGAGCCACTGGCAGACCAACGACTACGCGCCTTACGCCTACGTTACTCGCGATTACGGCAAGACGTGGAAGCGCATAACGAGCAATCTGCCGGCGCGCGGGTGGGTGCACGTCGTGCGCGACGACCCCAAGAACCCGAACGTGCTCTACCTGGGCACTGAATTCGGGCCCTATGTGTCCTTCAACGGTGGAGACAGGTGGTATTCGCTCCGGTTAGGCATCGGCGCGATTCCGGTGCGCGATCTACTCGTGCATCCGCGCGACAATGAGCTGGTCATCGCCACGCACGGCCGCGGTCTGTTCGTGCTCGACGACCTCACGCCGCTGCAGCAGCTCGGTGCGGCGCTCGCCACGAACGCACAACTATTCGACGTCAAGCCGGCCGCTCGTTATGTGATCTGGGACAACGATGGAAACCTGGGTCAGAAGATCTACGGCGGAGAGAACCCGCCGTACGGAGCGCTCATCTATTTCTATAGCAAGAACACCGACGACTCCGTTCGCGCGACGATTACAGACGCTGCGGGGAAGCAGGTGCGTCGTCTGCCAGCCAGCGCCGCACGAGCGGGCGTGAATCGCATCGTCTGGGATCTGCGCTATGACGCTCCGCGCCCGGTCACGCCGCTCGCTGCTGCCGGTGGTCCTGGTGGTGGCGGCGGAGGTGGGGGCGGCGGCGGCGGCGGCGGCGGATTCTTTGGTGGCGGTGGCGGCGGTCCGTCTGTCGTGCCAGGATCGTACACGGTCACGCTCACGTTAGGCGGCACCGAGCTCAAGAAGACCATCGTCGTCGAGGGCGACCCGCGGTCGCAGATTGCGCAGGCCGACTTGCAGCAGCA
>CBQVAZ010000661.1:0-2527 GCA_967720205.1 uncultured Gemmatimonadaceae bacterium
TCACCGATCAGTCCATGGGCGACAGCCGCTGGATCGAGCTACAGATCCCGGGCGCCGAGACGAACATTGTCCTGTTCCCCAAGCCGGGCCATACGCCTAACGGGGAGCCGGCGCTGGCTCTCGTTGCCGACAATGTGCAAGCGACGTACGACGAGCTGCGCGGCAAAGGCGTCGAGTTCACGCAGCCGCCCAAGAAAGAGCACTGGGGCGAACACGCGATCTTCAAGGACAGCGAGGGAAACCTGGTCCTCTTCGCCAAGGGTTAGACGCGCGTCAGTTGTGCCCACATCGTCGCCGTTTCGCCGCTCGACGAACGTAAACCTGCCGCCGATGCGCGGCTCGATCTCGGAGCGCACTAACGCCGAGGGCGCTTGCCGGAGCGCGATGGGCAAGGGAATTGCCGTTCAGAAGGCCCGTCGCGCTCGCTTCCCCAGGCACGCGACACCTAACGAGCATATTCCTGTCCCTTCAGGAGGTCGAACCTGTGTCGATTCGTCACGTGGTCATTGGGCTGTCGCTCTGCACGACGACTGTATTCGTCCCTGCCGGCGCCAAGGCGCAGACTCAGTTTGGTGGGATCGTTGGCGCCACCTTCTCCACTTTGCGGGGCATCGATGGTCTCGATAGCCGCACTGGACTCATCGGTGGGCTCTCGCTCGTTTCCGGCGGTGCGCTAGGATTGCAGACCGGCTTGCTCTTCACGAGCAAAGGCGCCAAGGGTTCGACGAGCACCGCGAACGGCGTCCAGCTCGATTACGTCGAAGTGCCTCTTGCCTTACGACTGAGCCTCGGCCGAGGCTCCAACATCAATCCGTACGTGTACGCGGGCCCGTACCTTGGCTTCAAGATCGACTGCAAAGTTGAAGGCTTCTCGGGCGATTGCGACGACATTCCCGGTGTGAGCACGAAGTCAGTCGATATCGGCGGCGTTGTCGGCGGCGGACTGGATTTCAGTTTCGGTCCACTGGTGCTCATCACCGGTCTTCGCTACGGCTTCGGTGTTTCGAATGTCGCCGACTTCGAGTTCGGATCAGTGCGCGAGTCGGCTAAGAACGGATCGTTCGCGATCTACACTGGTTTGGCGATCAAACTCGGCGGCTAGTTCAAAAGCGACAGCGCGGACACACGCGGACAAACAAAGACAAACGCGGAAACCACGAGTTGTTATTCAACTGCAGTCTCCGCGTTAGCCCGAGCACTTGTCCGCGTTAGTGCGCGCTGCCGCTTTTTCGTGTTAGGCGACTAGTTCGCGAATTTGCCCGGGAACTGCTTCGCGATTGCATCCGCCAGCGGATCCGCGATCATCTGCATGTGCATCGCGGCTTCACGCAGCGCCCAGTACGTCTTCTGCTGATCGCCCATCTGCTGCGCGTCAATGACCGACTTGAGCGTCAGCACGTGCCCCTTCACTAAATCGGCGACGACGCTTTTCGGCAGATTCGGATTGGCCGAGGAAAGGAAGGCGCCGAAGTCTTGCGTGTATTGCACCAGATCGTTCACAGCCTTGTCGGCCTTCATCTTGTCCTTGCCGGCGATGCCGGTTGTGTAGTCGACGACAAAGCCGATGTGCTTGCGCCAGAGCGCGAGGAACGCCGACTCGGCGCCGTTGCCGTAGACCATGCCAATGGCCTTCGACACATCAACGGAATTGTTGTCCAGTGCGCTCGCTGCCGCCTGGAACTCGGCCTGACGACCGCCTAACGCGGCACCGGTCGCAGCGGCGGCGAGGTAGACGTGCTCTGACAAGAGGGTGTTGAGCTTCGCCTTGAGCGCGGCCACGGTCATCGTGGACACTGTATGCGATGCCTGCATGCTCTGTGCGTTGAGCGTGGTGGCGGCCAAGAGCGCGCCTACGGCCACGCTGCGGATAATGCGTTTCATTGTGTGATGGCTCCCTAACGAGTGACGGTGATTGTCCCGCGCATGAACTGATGGCGGTCGCAGAAGTACGTGAACGTGCCCGTGTGATCGAACGTCCTCTCCGCTGTCGCGCCGTTCTTCGCCAGCGGTGCGTTGAAAGAGGCGTCACGCTCGGATGGCGAACCGGCGGTGACCGTGTGCTCGATGTCGTCTTGATTGGTCCAGCGCACGGTCGTCCCGACGCTCACGCGCAGCGTGTCCGGCGCGAATTGAAATGTCTTGACGTCGACCTGAACGGGCTCCGGCCACGCCGGGGTTCCCTGGTTCAAGGCAACTACTGAAATGAGAGTGACGAGGAGGCGCATAAGGCCTGTTCGGTGTTCTGCGACGCCGATGCTACGGCGCTCGCCCTGCGCCGGATTGGTTCGCGATTAGCTGACCTGTTCCACGCGGAGTCAGCAAAACGCTGTTAACAAAGCAGTTGCAGTTCCTCTGCGTTCTCCGTGTTCTCTGTGGTTAAAGCTCTTTGCGGAGCAACGGCAACCTTTGCGCTCCCCCCAGTGTCTTAGTAGAAGCTCTGGGGAGACCTCGATGATCGATCCGCTACCACTTTTGAAAGGCACACTCGACATCCTCGTGCTCAAAGCGCTCGCGTGGGCGCCGATGC
>CBQVAZ010000662.1:0-2525 GCA_967720205.1 uncultured Gemmatimonadaceae bacterium
CGCCGTAATCGATCGGCTTTTCGCGCGAGACGTCGCTCGCCATGAAGCGGAACTCGCCGCCGCCGAGCGCGGTGGGGTCGTGCGCCAGAAAAGCTTCGGCGAAGACGTAGATCCCTTCGGATCCGTCTTCGGCGATGCCGACTGCCACCTTTTCGCCGCGCTGCACGCGCCGTCCTTCGCGCGCCCACAGCTCGCCTTTGGAGTCGAGCACGAGCGCCGCGTCCATGCGCGACTCCTGCGGCATCTTCCAACTCCCGTTGATGCGGACGTACGTCGGGAGGTTCGTTGTCGAGAAGAAGCCTTCAGGGAGCACGCCGTCGGCCGGCGCTGGCTCGAATCGCGCGTCGCGGCTTTTGGCGAATCGTGCGGAGGTGAAGTCAGGGTGGGAGAACTTTGGCACGCCGAAATGTATGCTGCCGACTGGGGCGTTATGCCGACACCGGCGACACCGGGGTCAGACTCCACTCGGCGTTTTGCAGACGCCGACGTCTTCATCTTGCAGTCCGGCCCTCGTACGAGGGCCTACTTGAGCGTCAGACCCCACCGTGGAGTCTGACCCCGCGGTGGAGTCTGACCCCTGGGATCATGCGCCGAATTACAACAGGGTAACGGGATCTCGGTCGATCGATACGCGCGATTGAGCCTTGGCGGGGACAGAGAATCGCTGAGCGAAATAAGTCAGCAGCCTGGAGAGCTCGTTCGCATCCGTCGCTTTGATCACCACGTGCCAGCGCCAGCGCCGCTTGATCCGCTCGACAGGACACGGCGCCGGTCCGACAAGCGTGATCGTGCGCAGCGCCTTCGCCTCGGTCAGACGTCGCAACCAGTCGACGGCCGCGATTGCGAGATCGGCGGCCGCCGCCTCCGTGGTGGCGCTCAGCACGATCCTCGTTAGGCGAACGCTCGGCGGATACGCCGGCGAATCGCGCGCCGGCAACTCCTCGCGCGCGAAGGCCACCGAGTCGTGCTTGACAGCGCAGCGCACGGCGTGGTGCATCGGATTGCGCGTCTGAATGATGACTTCTCCGCCCTTCGGCCCGCGCCCCGCACGCCCCGCCACTTGACTCAATAGCTGAAACGTCCGCTCCGATGCACGGAAGTCGGGCAGGTTGATCCCCACGTCAGCGTCCACGACGCCGACGAGCGTCACGTTAGGGAAATCGAGCCCCTTGGCGATCATCTGCGTGCCGAGCAAAAGGTCGGCGTCGCCGCGACCAACGCGATCCAAGATTGTCGCATGCGCCAGCCGGCCCCCCGTCGTATCCACGTCCATTCGCGCGATGCGGCACGTCGGGAATCGCTCGGCGATCAACTCCTCGAGTTGCTGCGTCCCGAGGCCGCGGCGCCGCAGCGTCGGGCTCCCGCAGCGCTCGCACTTGTCGCGACGAGCCGTGCGGAAGGCGCAGTAGTGACAGACCATCGCGTCGGGCGTGCGGTGATACGTAAGCGCGATGCTGCAACGCGGGCACGTGACGACGTCGCCGCACGCGCTGCACTGCACGAATGCGCTGTAGCCGCGCCTGTTGAGCAAGAAGAGGCTCTGCTCTTTCCGCGTTAGGCGATCCTTGAGCGCCGATTCCAGTTCCTCCGAGATGGCGAAGCGAAACGGATCGAAGCGAGTCGCGGTGTTCGGCTGCTTCTTGCTATCCCGTCTCAGGTCGACGACGCGGACCGCTGGGAGCGCACCCCCGCCCACGCGCTCGGGAAGCGAGATCAGTGCGTAGCGCCCAGCGGTGGCATTCGCCCAACTCTCCAGGCTCGGCGTCGCGCTCCCGAGTACAACATGCGCCCCCTCTACGCGAGCGCGCACGATCGCGACGTCGCGCGCGTGATAGCGTGGCGTTTCCTCCTGCTTGTAGGTCGCCTCGTGCTCCTCGTCCACCACGATCGCGCCGACCCGCTCGAGCGGAGCGAAAATCGCCGAGCGCGCTCCTACGGCGATGCTCTTCTGGCCCGAACGCAGGTCGCGCCACGCGTCGACGCGTTCGCGCTCCCCTAACGCGGAATGGAGAACGGCGACTTGATCGCCGAAGACAGCGCGAAAGCGCCCGACAGTCTGTGGCGTGAGCGCGATCTCAGGGACGAGCACGATGGCCGTGCGACCGTTTTCTCGGACGGCCTTGAGCACTTCGAGATAAACCAGCGTCTTGCCGCTGCCCGTCACCCCGTGCAGAAGGGTCACGTCGCCGGCAGCCCCTGCCAGAATGCGCTGGATGGCGTCGCGCTGGGCCTTTGTGGGCAGTAAGGCGGGCGAGGAGGCGGCGGCAACGCCTGCGAACGGATCTGACGCCGCTGCCTGAGCTGTCACACGCACGATGCCACGTTTGACGAGACCAGACACGGCCGACGGCGAGGTGTGGCCACGCTCGCGCAGCAGCGGAACCGGCGCGGACCCACCTAACGACTCGAGCAGCTCGTACAAGGCGCGCTGTTTGGGGGCTCGGGCGAACAGCTGCTCCCGCTCGGCAAGCGAGGGAAGCTCTCGCGCGATGGCCAGCGATTTGGTCGTGCGCTGAGCCGGCGCG
>CBQVAZ010000663.1:0-2525 GCA_967720205.1 uncultured Gemmatimonadaceae bacterium
CGCATGCGCAACTCGGCGCGCGCACGAAATGGGACACTGTCGCGCGCAACATCTTCAAAGAACTGATCGAGATAAACACCTCAAACAGCGTCGGTGACAGCCATCAGGCTGCTCTCGCCATGGCCGCCCGGGTAAAGGCCGCCGGTTTCCCTGATTCAGATGTCGTTGTGCTCAAGAACGCGGATCGCAAAGGAAACCTGATCGTGCGGCTGCGTGGCCGGTCGACTGGAAAGAAACCGATCATGCTGCTCTCGCACCTCGACGTCGTCGAAGCCAAGGCTGAAGACTGGACGCTGCCGCCGTTCAAGTTCGTGGAACAGGACAGCACGTTTTACGGTCGCGGCGTCGCGGACGACAAAGACGATGGCGCCATGCACCTCGCCATCGTTATGCGGCTCAAGGCCGAAGGCTACGTCCCGGACCGCGACATCATCGTCGCTCTGACGGCCGATGAAGAAGGCGGCCCAGCGAACGGCGTTGCCTGGCTGATCGAGAACCACCGCAAGCTCATCGACGCCGAGTACGTGTTCAATGAAGGCGGTGGCGGTCGTGTGCGCGACGGCAAGAAGCTCTCGCATGACATTCAAGCGAGCGAAAAGAAGTTCCAGAACTTCCAGCTCGAGGTCACGAATCCCGGCGGACATTCATCGCGGCCGGTACGCGACAACGCCATCACGCATCTGTCGGAGGCGTTAGTGAAGGTCGGCAACTTCGACTTCCCAATTCACTTGAACGAGATCACGCGCGAGTATTTCAAACGCTCGGCTTCTATCACGGAAGGGAAGATCAGCGAGGCGATGCGCGCCATCGTAGCGAATCCTAACGACGCCAAGGCAGCAGCTACGCTGTCCGAAGATCCCTCGTACAACTCACAGCTGCGCACCACCTGCGTCGCGACGCTGCTCGAGGGCGGACACGCGAGCAACGCCCTGCCACAGCGCGCCCGTGCGAACGTGAACTGTCGCATCCTGCCTGACGAGTCACCCGACGAGATCAAGAAGACGCTCGAACGCGTGATCGCGAATCCGAAGGTCGTCGTCACGGCTCAGGGAAGCGCGCGTAACTCGCCGCCGTCACCGCTCACACGCGAACTGATGGGCGAGATCGAGCGCATAACGAAGGACATGTGGCCCGGTATCCCCGTCATCCCGACGATGAGCACCGGCGCAACGGACGGTCTAATGCTGCGCAATGCGGGCATTCCGGTCTACGGTGTCTCCGGCTTCTTCTATCCGGAGACTTACGCACACGGAATGAACGAACGCATTCCAGCGCGTGCGTTCTACGAGGGGATGGAGTTCATGTACCGGCTCGTGAAGAGCCTAACGGGGACGCGCGTGCCTGTGAGCTGACGCTGTGCCAATCCCCGAGCGTTACTACAAGGAGCTCGTCGAGCAGCATGCCGAGGCGGAACGGCGCGCCGAGCAAGACAAGCGACGCGAGTGGATTCGCGTCCTGGCGCAGATCTTCTTGTGGACGACGCTCGGCCTCGTTGGGATCGCGCTCGCCTTCCACGTATACGAGGAAAGTCTCGGCTGGGTCTACTGGTGGGCGGGCGCGTTCGTCTGGGTCGCTGGCTGGTGCGTCACAATGATCACGGCTTACCTACGCGGAGTGCGGCGAGGCGACTGGAAGTAGCGACGCGCGTAGGCTGACGCCCAGTGGACTACGAGAGTGGTGCTTCAGCGCCGCTTTTTTCTTGAGCCGGTGCGCGGACCGGACAGTACATTCGAGCCTGACAGCATCCAGGAGACTCCATGCGCCTAACGATTCGTGCGTCGATCTTCGCTTTCACCACCGCGCTGACGCTGACTGTGCCTGCCGCAGCGCAAATCCCGGACAAGTTTACGAACCTCAAGTTCCTGCCGCAGGACATCAAGCGCGACAGCCTTGTGGGCATCATGCGCGGGTTCTCCTTCGCGCTTGGGGTGCGCTGCCAATACTGCCACGTCGGTGGTGACGGCGTCTCCTTCGCTGGCGTCGAGTTCGCGAAGGACGACGACCCCGATAAGGTGAAAGCGCGATTCATGCTGCGTATGGTCGATAGCCTCAACCGCTTCGTGCTTCCCCAGCTCCCGGGCGCTGGGTCCAACCTCGTTAAAATCGAGTGCAAGACGTGTCATCGCGGCATCAATAAACCGCTGCTCCTTACGCAGCGACTTGAGATGGTGCGCGCCGACTCGGGCATCGACGCCGCCATCGCCAAGTACCGACAGCTTCGAACGAGCGACGGAATGAGCGGGCGCTACGACTTCGGCGAGTGGGAAATGAATGTCTGGGGGGAGCGACTGGTCGCCGCCGGAAACCCAGCCGAAGCGATCAAGGTCTACCAGCTCAATCTCGAGTTCTTCCCGCAGTCGGCCTCCATCATGGGAACGCTCGGCAGACTGTACGAGCCTACCGACAAGGCCAAGGCAATTGAGTACTACGAGAAGGTGCTGACGATCACGCCCAACGATGCGCGGCTGCGAAGGCGCGTCGACAGCCTGAAGGCGCCAGGCAGTTAGCCAATATCGAAAATCGAT
>CBQVAZ010000664.1:0-2513 GCA_967720205.1 uncultured Gemmatimonadaceae bacterium
CCGGCTCATCGCGAGTCATGACCCCTGCCGATGACGGAGGAGTTCGCCAGCGCGGAACGAGGATCGTGATACTTCGGACGGATGCGCCTTCCGCTACGCGTTAGGCGGAGCCCGCACCTCTAACGGCGCCGTCTTGCTCCCCTGCCCAATGTCGTGCAATTTGACAATAGTTCGGTATTCCAACGGACCGATCCGGAGGTTGCGCATGCGCTTCACACGATCTTTGGCCGCGCTCACGTTACTCGCGTTTGGCGCGGCTGCCTGCCGTGAGGATCCGCACTCGAAGGCCATCACGGCCCCGCTCGATGGTTCGACTTTCATCGTCAACGGCACCCCCACGGGCGGCAACAACTACTCAAACGTCGGTGCTGTGCTCTTCGACTTCGACCAAAACGGCATCATCACGGGCGACGATGCTCTGTGCAGCGGCAGCCTCATCGCTTCGACCGTTTTTCTGACGGCCGCGCACTGCCTGTCGTTCTTTCCGACCAATGCGCAACTGTACGTCTCGTTCAACGCGGATCTCTATGACCCAAACCTCAACGTGATCGCGGCTAGCGGCTTCCACTTCGACGCATTGTTCGGCCACGACCTCGGCGATCTGCACGACCTAGGGGTCATCATTCTACCCGCGGGCCAGACGGGCGGGATCACGCCACTCCAACTGCCGCCGGCCGGGCTACTGAACGGTCTGGCCGCCAAAGGTGGATTGGTGGGCAGGCTCTTCGTGAACGTCGGCTACGGCGTGGACGCTACGCAACGCGGTGTGCCGGCATTTGCGTTCGATGGCGTTCGCAAGTCCTCGAAGTCGCTGTTTCAGGCACTCGAGCCAGCCTGGCTCTGGCTCAGCATGAATCAGCACAGAACCGGCCAGGGCGGCGATTGCTACGGTGACTCCGGCTCGCCGAAGTTCTTCGATGGCAACACCACGCTCATCGTCGCCACGGTAACGACCGGAGACCAGAACTGTCGCGCGACGAGCAGGGACTATCGGCTGGACACGTCCTCCGCGCGAACCTTCCTCGGGCAGTTCGTCTCGCTCCCGTAGCGGAACGGTCTTGGATCGTCCGTGATCACGACTCGTTAGGCGTCTCCCACGCCGCGGCTTTCAGGCACGTTCGATCTCCAACGTAATGCCGTGGTGCTCCTTGGCGTGTTGGATCACGCGATCCAGAACGATCGCCCGCTCGGTGCTCGTTAGGCGTTCACGCCGAGCGTCGCCGTACTCCCAAACGCCGTCGATGTGGGACACGCGTCCTGCAGGCCCACCCCAGTACATGCACGCGAGCGTAACGCGACGGTCATACTCGATGTAATACGCTGTCTCGCCGCGCCAATCGAATGCCAGCCGATACGGCGTGAGCGCTTTCGACGTCGAGTCGCGCGCTTCCGGATCTGGCTTGGAACGCATGGGGGCTATGTGCGCTGCAGTTGCGTGAGCTTGGCAAGGAACTGCGCACGCTCCGGTGAGTCAGGGTACAGGCGCGCTATACTGTCGTAGGCCCTCACGGCGGCCGCGCAGTCGCAATTGTTCGCGATGAGCCAGCGAATGGTTGGAAGGTGACGTTCGATCCGAAACGCCATCACCGCGTAGGGTTTCTCATCGCTCGCCTTTGGGCGAAATGATTCTGCATCCTTGCGCAGGAACTCTACCGCGATTGTGCAGAACTTTGGCGTGATCGCCAGATCGAGGTGTTGCAACTCCATCATCGGTAAATCCACCCCTCGAGCAATCATCTCCTCGGCGTCAGCCTGGCGGTGTGCGAGTCGTCGAATCCCTGCAAACGCCGAATCGCGCAATTCGTTACCATCGACCGTAAACTGCAGCCACTCCGACAGTGGTGACTCCGCTGTGAGCTCTTGGAATTTGGCGAGGTTCTCCTTACGCCTCCGCACTGTCTCATTCTCTTCGTCGGCCTGCAACTTCTGAGCGACCTCGGCCCGCTGCGCAGCTCTACCTCGCATGGACGGCCACGGCAAGAGCGAGAGGATGGGGATCGCGCTCCAGGTCCCTATGTCCGCCGCGTTAGGCGGCACGCTCGAGCGCAGCGCGGGATAGAAACTCCAGGCCGCGTAAAGCATGATGAGCGGCGGTGCGAGCAGCGGCACAATGAGCGGCCACTCCGCGAGAGTATCCACGCGGCCTTGCAACAGATTGATCGACGCCAGGGCGGCGGCACCCGACAGCGGCACCAAGCCTAACGCGCACCATGCGACCCAGGCGGGCATCGCTCCTTTGCCTCCAGCGATGAGCAGCAGCACGGCGAGCAGGATCCATAACGCGACTGTCATGAGAATCGCGTAGGAATACGACAGCGCATTCCCCGCTGGATCGCTGTTGCTCATCGTGGTCGTCGTTGCAACGAGCAAGAGCCACAACAGGCACGAGAGGGAGAGCAGCGCAACGACGCCGATCCTGGCCAATGTCACGCGGGCCTCAAGCGCGCCACATAACGGCTCTCGACGCGTCGCCCGACTTGGAGCTATGCTCAGCCATTGAAGCCACTATCACC
>CBQVAZ010000665.1:0-2494 GCA_967720205.1 uncultured Gemmatimonadaceae bacterium
ACCTTCCCACATTCGCCTCACACGCGCGATTCCCGGTGGGGCGTATGCTATGTGCGGCGGTGCACGCCGACCTTCGATTGAAGCAACCGGTCCCCGCCTGAGTCATAGAATCCGAGCCGGGACGTCGTTCGATGCGTCAACTCCGTCGTGTGACAGCGTTGCTCACGAGCCTCATGCTCGCGCAACTCACGTTAGGTGAGGAATGGTCGCATTGTGCTGCGGCAGGCTCGCCGGCTGAGTCCTCCGTGCACGTGTTAGTCGACGCGCACGCAGGCATGTCGCGGACGACCATGGCGACGGACAACGGGACTGCAGTGCGCAGATCGGCGTGTTCCAGATGTGAACCTCCGAGGGACCACGCGCCCTCCAGTAACCCTTCGTCCCCCACCGCGTGCAGTGCGATGAACGGCTGCGCGGCGTCATTGGTTGTGGAGCGGACACCGCTGCTCACGGATGGAGTTGGCAGCGTCAAAGCGATCGCGTCGCCTAACGCGGCGCCACGGGACCGCGCCTCCGCGCCCGAGCCGCCCCCTCCGAAGGCATAGTCTCCCTCACCGCAGGGTGAGACGCTCGCCGCGCCGTTAGGTGGTGTGGCCCGCTGCCGTGCGTCGGCGCTCCTTCGCGCCCGACCATCACAGGGAGGCTCGGTGGATCATGCTTGACTTCACATCGCAAATGCCAGCCGTGCGCAAAGCAGTGACGCGCGCGATCGCGCTCCTTCCGCTCACGCTGGTTCTGCTCGCTGCCGGCGCGCGAGCACTCGTGGCGCAGAGACTCGTGCTCGGCGACCTGTATCGCGATTTACAGCGCGAAAGCCCGAAGATCGAAGCCGCGCGCGCACTCGTGCGGGCAGCCGAAGCGCGCATCCCGTCGTCCAAGCTGCTGCCCGACCCGCAGCTTCAGTTCGGCTTCATGAATTACACGGTGCCGGCGCTCAGGCCGATGGACCCGTTAGGCATGACGCAGCTGCAGCTCATGCAGATGGTCCCCGTCGCCGGCAAGCTGTCGCTCGCGGGACGCGTGAGCTCGGCCCAGGCCGGTGCCCAGCGAGAGCGTGCGAACGATGTCGGATGGGAGCTGCGCAGTCAGGCGGCGATGGCGTTCTACGAGCTCTACCAAACCGAGCAAGGGCTCGTGGTTGCACGCGAGACGTTGCGACTGCTGCAGGACCTGCAACGCACCGCCGAGTCGATGTACCGCGTCGGTGAGGGGCGTCAGGCGGACGTGCTGCGCGCGCACGTCGCGGTCGCCCGCATGACCGAAGACACACTTCGCATGCAGACGATGCGCGCGACGATGCGGGGCCGACTCAACGCGTTGCTGAATCGCGCGACGGACGCCGCGATCGCGGAACCGCTGCTCCCCGCGTTCCCGGAATCCGTGCCCTCCCTCGAGGCCGCAGCAGCCTCTGCAGAGCTCACTCGACCGATGGTGAAGGCCGGTGAGCGTGAGCTCGAAGCGGCCGACGCCGCTGTCAAACTCGCGCGGCGCGAGCTGTGGCCGGACTTGACGTTAGGCGTCCAATACGGCCAGCGCAGTGCCGAGATGGGGACGGAGCGCATGGGAAGTCTCATGGTTGGCGCGAGTCTGCCGATATTCGCCTCGCGACGGCAGCTCCCGATGCGTGAGGAAGCGAGCGCCATGCAGGCGATGGCACGAGCCGATCTGGCGGCAGTGCGTGCCGACACGCGCGGACGCGTCGCCGAAGCGTACGCGAACCTAACGCGCGCGCGGAACTTGGTCGGGCTCTATCGAAACACCGTGCTGCCGCAGGCCGAGGCGACGGTCACATCCTCCCTCGCCGCGTACCGCGTGGGCAGCGTCGACTTCATGACCGCGCTCGACAGCCGGATGACGGTGAACCAATACCGCCAGGAGCTATTCACGCTCGAGGCGGATGAAGGCAAGGCGTGGGCCGAGCTGGAGATGCTGCTCGGCCGTGAGCTTTTCGATCCAACCGCGACGCGGCGCCACGCGAACGAACAAGGAGCCGGACGATGACGCAAGATATAGTAAGTACCAATGACGTCTCGCCCTTCGGCAAGACGTTAGGCAGCCGCCGTCGCTCGCTGCGTTGGGCGCTCTACCTCGGCGCACCGCTGTTGGCGCTCGCCGCGGTGTTTCTTCTGCAACGACGCCCGCAACCGGTCACCACTATCGCAGCACACGGCCAGATGGCAGGCGCCGACACGCTGAGCGGCGCACGCGCTGTCATGCTCTCGCCCGAAGCCGCGCGGCGCATCGGTGTGACATTCACCACCGCGACCCTCGGCCCGCTCGCGCGTGAAGTCCGCACCGTGGGTCAAGTGACCGTCGACGAAACGCGCGTGAAAGTGATCGCACTCAAGATTGATGGTTGGGTCGAACGACTCTACATCGACTACACAGGCATGCCGATTCGGATCGGAGCGCCGTTGCTCGCCATCTACTCGCCCATGCTTGTCACCGCGCAGGAGGAGCTCCTGCTCGCCAAGAAGCTCGTACGGGACATAGC
>CBQVAZ010000666.1:0-2492 GCA_967720205.1 uncultured Gemmatimonadaceae bacterium
GTGGTACTGCCGTCCATCGACCAGTAGCCCGTCCCCGCGCGCACCTCTCGCAGCGGGCCGGCGCGTCCTTTGGATATGACGCGCAGCTGCGCGCCGACGCCGAGCGGGTTTCCAGGGCTAGCTTCGAGCCTAACGCGAACACCGGGCCGCCCAGTGACGTTGCGGAAAAGCCGTGTCAGCGCACCGTTCTGCGAGACAGCAAGATCCGGACGCGCGTCGCCGTCATAGTCGGCCGTCGCCGCGCCGCGCTGGTCGCCGAGCACTGAAACACCGGAGCGCCGCACGCTGAGCGCGCTGAAGCCGCCGGTTCCGTCGCCTAACAACACGACGCCAGCTCCGGCGTCGAATCGCATCGTGCTGATCTCAGTCGGGAAGAAGTTCTGGCTCAGAAAGAGGTCCTCGCGCCCGTCGCCGTCGAAGTCAGCCACCACGGGACAGCTCGCCGGAGCCATTTGGCTGGCGGCCGGCAGCGCGCGCGCTTCGAAACGCGTGCCGCGATTGAGAAAGAGCGTGTGGTCGAACGTCGTCGCGCCGACACGCACAGCGGACGACGCCGCGTCCCCCAAGATCGTTGCGACGTCGGCCTTGGCATATTCGGCGTATGTACCGATGCGGCGCCGCACGTTAGGCAGCGGCACCGTCACCCGCGAGAACGACTCGGTCGGCATCTCCGCGCGCGTCGTCGAATCGTACTCCGCCGTCAGCAGCGCCAGCGCATTGTCGACGCGCCCGACCCAGAGCGCGTATGGGTGAGCCGCGCTTGCGCGCCATGGGATGTTGCGTCCCCAGCTCGTCGCCACGAGATCGAGCCGGCCGTCGCCGTCGAAATCTCCAGCCGTCACGCCTAACCAGCGGCTCGAGATGTCGGCCAGTCCCAAGTCGCTGGTGGCGTCGCGCAGGCGTCCCTTGTCGCTCAGGTACACGCGAACCGGCCCCCACTCGGTCGCGACGACGAGGTCCGCGAGCCCGTCGCCGTTGAGATCCGCGAATGTCGACGAGGTGACGAGACCGGACCCCTTGATGATCTCATCGTTGGCGGCATCGGTGGCGAAGCTTCCGTCCGCCTGACCACGGTACACGTGCGAGCGCTCCGGCAGCGGCCAAGCGCCGGGACGAACACGCGTGCCGACGAAAAGATCGAGGATTCCGTCGCCGTCGACGTCGCCTAACGAAAGCGCGCCGACGGAAGCGGAGTCGCCGGGAATGACTGTCTGCGGCATCCCCGGTCGCCCGGCCGGCGCTGGAAACGCGACCACGCGTGGAATCGCCACGGCGTCGGCCGCCGACGCTGCCTCGTAGTTCGTCTGCGACGCGAGTAGGGTGAGCGCGCCTGCGCGCCCAATCGGTAGTACGGTTTCGATATCGCCTGCCGACGGCGCAGCATCGGCCCGCACAAACCCGGCCGGCGTATTGCGCAGGACGCTGAGTCGACCACCGCGTCCGCTGCCGACGACGAGATCCTCACGCCCATCTCTATCAACATCGATCCACGAAATCCCCGGCCCGAGCTGCGAAAATCGATTCGGAATGAGCGGCTGGCGAGCATAGTCTTCGAACGGCGGCTCCACGTGGCTGTGACCGCGCAACACCGCCGTCGCGTCGCTGAAGAGCGCCGCTCCAGCGCTGTCCACGACGCTATTCCCGTTAGGCGCTTCGTCGACACTCGCGCTGGCTTCATCGATTTCGTAGAGGCGATTCACACCTGCCGCCTCGACGCGCGAGCGCTTGCCATCGCGCCAACGGACTTCGATGGTGGCGGTGCTGTCCCGACCCATGGCGAAGCTCTCGAGAGCGTCGCTCCCCGATAGGTAGTAGCCGCCGACAGTCACTTCACGCGATTGTGCGGGCAACGAAGGCGCACGAACGGTGACAACCGCGCCGGCTGCTCCGGTGTTTGGCTTGCGTCCCATCAAACGAACAGCGATCCGCGCCTTGCTGCTCTCGTTCCTGTAAATGACCGGCGGCTCGCCCAGGCGCGTGACGACGGGATCGATATCGCCATCCTCGTCGAAGTCCGCGAGGACGATCGCGTGCGAGATGGCCGAGTCGGTGCTAAAGCGCCATTCGCGGCTGACGTTGGCGAAGGTAAGGTCGCCGCGGTTTCGAAACGCCACGTTAGGCACTTTCAGTCGCGGGAATTCTCCCTGCTCCCGATTCCACGCCACGCGCGGGAACGCGTTGCGGATGCGATCGAAGGTGTCGGCGTCGCGCACGTCCCAGCGATGCCCCGCGACCACCAGCAGATCTTCATACGCATCGAGATCCACGTCCACGAACGCGGAGCCCCAGGTCCAGTCCGTCGCAGCGACGCCGGCGTAGTCCGCGATCTGCGACCACGTGCCGTCTCCGCGCCCGACTTGCAGCATGTTGCGCATCCACTGCGCGCGATCGAGCGATGCGCCGATCGTCTTCGGCAGGGGCGTGTGCGTCGGGATGTGTCGCTGGCGCGCCGCGCGCGTTGGGCTCAGCATGTCCGCCGTGAAGAAGTCCAC
>CBQVAZ010000667.1:0-2482 GCA_967720205.1 uncultured Gemmatimonadaceae bacterium
GGTCGAGCTGGACGAGTTGGTGAGCGCGGGAACGCTGGGTTTGATCGAAGCACTCGCGAATTTCGACGCGTCGCGCGGCCTGGCCTTCACGACATTCGCCGCCCCGCGCATCCGTGGTGCGATGCTGGACGAGCTGAGGCGCTTGGACCACGTACCTCGCTCCGTTCGTCGGCGCGCACGCGCTGTTGCTGCAGCGACGGAATCGCTCACTAACGAGATCGGAGCGACGCCTGACGACTCACAGGTCGCAGCGCGGCTCGGCATCGATCGCGAGACGCTGTGGCGCTGGCAGCATGACGGCGAGGCAGCGCACGTGATGTCCCTCGAGCACGCGCACGGCGATTCGGAGAGCGGCGATTTCGCCGAGCAGGTGTTCGAGGCATCTGGCCGCAGCGACGTGGACGACGCGCTCACGCGCGAGCAGGAGCTTGTCGCGCTGCAGACTGCCATTCGCGCGTTAGGTAGCCGCGAGCGGACAGTTCTGGCGTTGTACTACTACGAGGAGCTACGCCTGCACCAAATCGCCGAGGTATTGGGTGTAACCGAGTCGCGAGTCTCGCAGATCCGGACGCGCGCGATCGCGCGGTTGCGCGAGCAGCTCGTCACCCTGCGCGGCAGCGCGGCGAAAGTCCCCGCACGGAGTTAGGCAGCCGTGTCATCCTCGAGCCGCCGGGCTTCGGTGAGCGTCGGGAAACGCAGCACATATCGCAGGACCGGTCCTTCTGCTCCATCGACGATGGACGCATCGATCGTCCCGTGTGCATGCGCCAAGGCTGTGCGGACGGCGTGCACCAGACTCCCCGGACCGGTAAAGACCATTTGACCCGCAGGTGCCGACGCTTCCAGCGTGATGCGCACATACGAGTCACCGTCGTTGGCGTAGCCTAACGTCAACGGTGCGCGTCGGCCCGAGCGGGCCGCGTTACCAGCGCCGCTCTCCAGCAAGACGAGCAACGAACGCAGCAGCGCGGACGGGCGAATGAGTACGGGGTCGGTGTCGGGATCGCCATCCAGCGCGACTGTCACGCCCTTGAGGTCCGCGTGGTGCATGTGCAGCCGAAGCACCTGCGGCATCGTATCCTGCAAGCGCATCGCCTGGGCATTCGGCGACGCTTCGGCCGGCAGCATTCGAAACAGCCCGAGCAGGTCGATCAACCTAACGACTTCTTCCTGCAGCGCCGTGAGCATCGCCTTGTCCAGCTCCGGCTCAGTGGTGATGACGCCGACGAGAGAATCGAGGGCAGCCGAGCGATTCGTGAGCTGGTGATTGAGGCCGGTGAGGACTTTCTCGCTCACTCGAAGCCACTGATCGCCCCACACGCGCGAGGGCGTAGGGCTTTCGAGTTGGGTGTCTTCATCCGACCTGCTGCTGAACATGGTATGCTCCGCGGGCGGATGTCACACTAACGGCAAAGATGATGACTGGTGTCACTCGCGGCAATCGGCGTTGTGCGAGAGATGTGTCAATGGAGTATCATCTGCCGATGATGCATTGCGAACCCTCCACGCGCCGAGAAACGTCATGACGCGAGCGCGCGAGCTTCTGGCGATGACCGTTGTTCTCCTCTCGGCGATGCCGATGTGCGCTCAGGGCAACGATCGATCCGTCTCCAGCCAAGGAGCAGCGGCTACCGGCGCGACTGACGACGCGAGTACGATCACGGAGGACCTACTGCGCCGGCACGTCTCGGTGATCGCACACGACTCGATGCGAGGGCGAGTGACACCGAGCCGCGGTTTGGACCAAACGGCCGCGTACATCGCGTCGCAGTTCGCGCGCTTGGAACTACGACCACTCGGCGACAAAGGAACGTTCATTCAGCACTATGCGATACCCAACGACAACCGAGCGCGGGCGCCTAACGTCGTCGGGCTGGTGGAAGGGAGCGACCCCGCGCTCAAGGGCCAGTACCTCGTGTTCTCGTCGCACATGGATCACGTCGGCGTCGGCCAGCCGGTCGCTGGCGATTCGATCTACAACGGCGCAGACGACAACGCGTCAGGCACAGCGGCCGTTCTGGCACTCGCGGAGGCGTTCGCGCGTGCGAAGGAGCGGCCGCGTCGCTCGATCATCTTCCTGACCGTCAGCGGTGAGGAGGAAGGGCTTTGGGGAAGTGCGTACTTCGCCTCGCATTCGCCGGTGCCGATCGATTCGATAGTCGCCGACCTCAATATCGACATGATCGGACGGAACTGGCGCGACACGATCGTGGCGATCGGTCACGAGCACTCTGACATGGGGCCGACGCTGGCGCGCGTCGCCGCGGCGCATCCCGAGTTGCACATGGCCACGATCGACGATCCGTGGCCTAACGAGAATTTTTACTATCGCTCGGACCACTACAACTTCGCTCGGCGCGGCGTGCCGGCGCTCTTTTTCTTCAGCGGCACGCACGCAGATTACCACGGGCCGGATGACGAGATCGAAAGGATCGATTTCGAGAAGGAGACGAGAATCGTGCGGCTGCTCTACTATTTCGGC
>CBQVAZ010000668.1:0-2480 GCA_967720205.1 uncultured Gemmatimonadaceae bacterium
TGAGCCGCCTCCGCCGCAAGCTCACGCAGGACGGCAAGCCGCGTGACGTGATCCAAACGGTGCCGGGTGTCGGTTATCTCTTCCGCGGCGCCGATGGCGGCGTGCAGCGCGAAGAGCAGCGACCGAAGCTGACGGGGACGACCTAGGCCGACAGCGGACTAGCGCGTGCTCGGCCCTGCGCTCGCGAGCACCGCCTCTGGCAGTACCCGAGACGCTCCTAGGATTTCGAAGCCGACGAGACGATCGTGCCGGTCGAGTCGCAGTATCACAGCGGCGCGATCGAACTCGACATTGCACATCGCTGTTCTAACCTCTGCATCGCTGGCAGGATCCGCTAGGTCGATAAATGCCGCGTCGGCGATACGGTCGAGACGAATCTTCACTGGCGGTCCTCCACGCGTAGTTCTTCGCGATCGCACGACGTCCTTGCTTGCTCCAGTGATGCCGCGCGGGAACAACGCTGGTCCCTTCAAACCCGACGCGGCTCCGTGTGAGTTGACCTAAGTCGACGTAGCTGCCAGTTACCAGTGCCGCTCGTAGTCCGTTACGGCGACGTACGCGAGGGACAAATGAGTCGCGATATCCAGCGTTGCAATCACGCGATCTGAGCGCGAACCTCGTTGGTCAGTTCAATCCACGACAGTGGGCGGAGCCCCAACATCGGGCGGTGTGCTAGCGAGAAGTCTCAGCACATCAAGCCAGCCGGGTAGTTTGGTGTCATGAACGCCGAGGAAGACGTCGGACTGCTCCCGATAGGTGGCCTCCAGCATGTTTAGGTACCGAATCGCTCGCTCCAACTCTTCGCCGCGAAGCCGTCGGACGAGAGCCGCGCGCGTTGGTGCAATGCGACGACGAAATGATCGCAGCCACACGTACTCCGGACCGATGGGAAAGCGCTGCGCATCCAGATCGATCCCGTCGCGGAAAACACAATGACGAAGCGTCGCGAGAGAGAAATCGTTGCCACGGAACTCGTTGTCCTCACGATCAGAATCGAGCGTCGGTTCCATCCGCCGATTCGGCTTGCCGTAGAACGTGCATTCGCTCATTGACCCTTCGAAAACGCAATCGACGAACTCCGCGGCGAACGAGAACCACTTCTCCATCCGCGTCCCCCGAAACGTGCAGCGCTCAAAACGACTCTGTCCGGGGTCCACGTTCCGCATATCCGCTCTGTCGAAGCCGCAGCTGCGATACACCGTCGGACGCTTAGCTCCGAGTACGGCCTGGGCGTCCCGCCCGAAACGGACGTTCGAAAAGTTGCACGAGTCGAACTCGCTGCCCACCGACACGAACCTGTCAAAGACCGCACCGGAGAAGTCAACGGACGCTAGTCGCGCTTCGGTGAAGCGGATGTCGCCGCGTGGGGCCCGGAATCGCGTGCCGGTCGGCAGGTCTGAGATCGTGTGCGTGGCAATCGGCTTCCCCTGCGTTACCCGGACCCTAGCGCGAATCTCTGGGCCACTCATCTCTCTCTGCTTCATCGCCATGTTACGTACTTGATCTTCCCGCCGTAGCGGATCTTGTGTGCCTCCAGCTGCGCCTCGGTCGTTAGTTCGACTTGAGCGCCGGCGGGCTTGTACGTGTAGTCCGGCCCGCGGTTTGACCTGTACACCCAGTCGTCTGTGCCGAGGAGTTTCGCCACGAGTCGGTGAATCGCCGTGCCGACAAATCGCGAACCCTTCCTCGGGTTTGCCGCGTATCGCGCGCGTTTCGAGCTCGGACATTGGGAGCTCGTCGACGCTTGTCCCAATGGCTTCCTTCACGGCGCGCTCCACTGCCTCCTTGGCTTTGCCACCACTGCCACCACCGCCACCTCCGCCTTGAGGCTTCGGCGTCTTCGTAAAGAGAATCTGCATACCGAGACCGCCGATGGGTCTAACGGATGCCAGCAGCGTTACCTGCCGCTGAGGCAGGATGTGGCAAGCGATACGCGTCCTACAGGGGCACCTACTAGGTCCCAGTGTCCTCCGAGTTCTGCGCAACGACGAATTCAATCAACTCTGGGGCCGCACCCTTCCCATTCGCCAGCCCGATCAAGGCAGACTTGGCGGTTTCTTTACCGGCGGCGCACAACCCGGTCTTCTTACGGTCTGCGCTCGCCTCTCGTCGGTACATCTCTTTGCCTTCGGCGAGGCGACGTCGGCGGTGTGAATAGTTCCCATAATTCGGGGAGCGAGCGATGGTCGACGATCCCCCCAGGGCTCCGAAAGCGCTCGATCTCGAGCGTGCCATCCTCCATGAACTCGACCTCCCAATGCTCGCCCGGTGCATCAACCTCAACGAGCACAGACTCGTGCCTGATCCTGCCCAGTCGATAGCCGGCGTTGACCGCCTCGAGCTGGCGGAGAAACTCGAACAGAGTGGGTACCCCCGCTTTCTTCGGCATAGGTCGTCGCATCATCCAGGTGGTTTGATCTTGTTGATGTCTGGCCCCCGTCGTTCGGTCCATTTCGTATGTGGTCGTCTGATCGGCTGAA
>CBQVAZ010000669.1:0-2477 GCA_967720205.1 uncultured Gemmatimonadaceae bacterium
CCGCCACGTCCCTTCGCCGAGATGATGCCGGCGGTGACAGTGAAGTCCAGGCCTAACGGGTTGCCGATGGCGAGAACCCACTCCCCGATGCGCACGTTGTTGTCGTCGCCTAACGCCGCAACGGGCAGATTGTTACCGCTGATCTTGAGTACCGCGACGTCCGTGGTGGCATCGCGGCCGACCACCTTGGCGTCGAACGAGCGACGGTCAGTGAGCGTCACGCGCACCTGATCGAAATCGGCGACGACATGGTTGTTCGTGAGGATGTAGCCGTCGCGCGAGACGATGAACCCGGAGCCGCTCGCCTGTGCGGGTTGCTGCCGCTGCCGAGGATCGAACTGGTCGAAGAACTCCTCGAGTCCGCGCGGCGTGCGTGGCGACTGCTGTCGCGACGACTGCTGGACGTTACGGGCCGCCTCGATGGAGACGACCGCTGGAGTGAGACGCTCCGCCAGATCGACGAAGCTTGCGTTCAATGCTGCAACTGACGCTGGCGGAGCGGCGGTAGTCGTATTGGCGACTTGCTGTGTCGTCGCCGTTCGACTCTGCTGCGCGTACCCGAAGCGCGTAAGATCGAGACCGGAAGCGAAGACGAGGCCGCACACAAATGCGCCGATCATCGCTCCGACGAGTTTGGTACGAGTGCTAATGGCCGACATGGCTCCCTTCAATCCCCTGCTTGAGTGTGAGAATGAATCTACACGCTCCGACCTTCACGGTTCGTTAACGTGGTGGAGCGGTATCTGAAATAGTCACTGCACTGCGCCGCAGCGTTTCCTGGCTGACGAGGTCAGACGTCAGAGGTCAAAGCAACCATCTTGGAAAGCCGGGTCGCTGTGACCTCTGACCTTTGACCTACGTCTTCTTCGTTTCGTCGACGATCTCGTAATCAGCTTCGACGACGTCGTCCGCTTTCGCGCCGGCTCCCGCACCCTGAGCGCCTTCAGTCGTACCCGCCGGTGCTTCCGCGGGTTCGCCCTGAGGCGGCGCCTCGGCTCCGGACGCTTGCTGCTGCGAGTAGAGCGAACGCCCCGCTTCCTGATAGGCCGTGCTGAGCTCCTCCAGCGCAGCCTTGATCTCACCCATGTCCTCGCCGCGATGTGCCTTACGCGCGCGCTCCACCGCGCCTTCGAGCCGTGTCTTGAACTCAGGCGCGAGCCGATCCGACCAATCCTTGCTGTCCTTCTCGACTTGGTACGCCAACGAGTCGAGACGATTGCGCGCATCGATTTCCTCGCGCTGCTTCTTGTCCTCGGCCGCGTTTTTCTCGGCGTCCTTCACCATGCGATCGACCTCGGCGTCGCTCAGCCCACTCGACGCCTCGATGCGGATCTTCTGCTCCTTGCCGGTCGTCTTGTCTTTGGCTGTCACATGCAGAATGCCGTTCGCGTCGATGTCGAAGGTGACTTCAACCTGCGGTAGGCCGCGCGGAGCCGGCGGGATTCCGGTGAGCTGGAACTTGCCGATCGTGCGGTTGTGAAGCGCCAACTCGCGCTCGCCCTGCAGGACATGAATCTCCACCGTCGTCTGGTTGTCGTCGGCCGTTGAGAAAGTCTCCGCTTTGCGCGTCGGGATCGTCGTGTTGCGCGGGATGAGCACTGTCATGACGCCACCTAACGTCTCGATACCTAACGAGAGCGGCGTGACGTCGAGCAGCAGCACGTCTTTCTGCTCGCCCGTAAGAACCGCGCCCTGAATGGCGGCGCCGATCGCCACGACTTCGTCCGGGTTGACGCTCTTGTTGGGATCCTTCCCGAAATACTCCTTCACCAGCGTCTGGATTTTCGGTATGCGCGTCGAACCTCCGACGAGGATCACCTCATCGATCTCGCTCGGCTTGAGCCCGGCGTCTTTGAGCGCCTGTTCCATCGGCGCTTTGGTGCGCGTGATGAGATCGTCCACCAGCTGCTCGAACTTGGCTCGCGTGAGCTGATAGTTGAGGTGCTTGGGCCCTGACTGATCCGCCGTGATGAAGGGCAAGTTGATGTCTGTCGATAGCGTCGAGGAAAGCTCCATCTTGGCTTTCTCGCCAGCTTCCTTGAGCCGCTGGAGAGCCATGGGGTCTTTCGACAAATCGATTGCCTGGTCGCGCTTGAATTCAGCCACGAGCCAGTCGATGACCCTTTGGTCGAAGTCGTCGCCGCCCAGGTGCGTGTCGCCATTCGTCGACTTCACTTCGAACTGGCGGGTGCCGTCGACGTCGTAGAGCTCGAGGACCGAGATGTCGTACGTGCCACCGCCTAGGTCGAACACAGCGACCTTCTCGTCCTTCTTCTTGTCGAGTCCGTAAGCAAGCGCTGCGGCGGTCGGCTCGTTGATGATACGGAGCACGTCGAGCCCGGCGATCTTGCCCGCGTCTTTCGTCGCTTGGCGTTGGGAGTCGTTGAAATAGGCAGGAACGGTGATGACCGCTTTGCTCACGGAATGGCCGAGGTAGTCTTCGGCTGTCTGCCGCATTTTCTGCAGGATCATCGCGG
>CBQVAZ010000670.1:0-2464 GCA_967720205.1 uncultured Gemmatimonadaceae bacterium
GTACAGGTGCGCCGCGGCGTTGACGTTGGCGTCGGCGATCTGGTGCAGCGGCGTCAGGTTGTCGAGGATCCAGAACGAGCGGCCCTGCGTCGAGAGGACGAGATCCTTGCGGAAGACCTTCATGTCCGTGATGGGCGTGTTCGGCATGTTCAGCTGGAACGACTGCCAGCGCCGTCCGTTGTCGAACGAGACGTACATGCCGAACTCCGTGCCCGCGTAGAGCAGGCCGGGACGATCAGGATCCTCGCGCACCACGCGCGTGGGCTCGTCACCGGGAATGCCGTTGTCACCCGGCGTGAGCAGCGTCCAGGACTTCCCATAGTCGTCGGTGCGCCAGATGTACGGCTTGAAGTCGCCTAACAAGTAGCACAGCACCGCGTAGTACGCGGAAGCGGCACGGTGCGGTGACGGCTCGATGTTCTGCACGCGGCAACCCGGCGGCTGGTTAGGCGGCGTGATCTTCGTCCACGTCTTGCCGTTGTCGCGCGTCACGTGGAACGGTCCGTCGTTGGCGCCGACCCAGATGACGCCAGGCTCCAGCACTGACTCGCGGATCGCGTAGATGACGCTGTAATACTCTTCGCCAGTGACATCGATCGTGATCGGTTCGCCGCTGACGAACTGCTGGCGCTCTGGCGGGAACCAGGTGAGGTCAGGAGAGATCTTCTCCCAGGTCACACCCTCGTCGCGCGTGCGATGCACGTACTGCGATCCGTAATACAGTGTGTTCGGACTATGCGGTGAAGCCTCCATCGGCGACACGCGCTGGAATCGGAAGATCAAATCCTTCCCCGCGTTTCCATACAGTGACTGAGCGCCGACCCAATAGTTGCGTTCCTGGCCGCTGGACATGCGCATGCGAGAGAACTGACCCTTGCAGGAGCCGTAGACGGTGTCCGGATTCGTCAGGTGCGGGAATATCGGCCCGGTCTCGCAACCCGGACCCGACTTCCATTCCTGCATCGGATCGTCAGGCGTGCCTGACGAGAGTGGAAAGCTCGGTACGATCAGTGTCGAGTTGTCCTGCTGAGCACCGTAGAGCCGATAGGGGAACTGATTGTCTGTATAGATCTGATAGATCTCCGCGGTCGGCTGATTGTATTGCGTCGACCACGTGCGGCCGCCGTTCAGCGACACGTTCGCGCCGCCGTCGTTCGACTGCACCATGATCTCCGGGTTGGTCGGATTGATCCACAAATCATGGTTGTCGCCGTGCGGGACGCTTTGCGAGCGCCATGTCTTGCCGCCGTCGGTCGTCTTGTAGATCCCTTCGCTCATCGTCCAGAGCGTATTCGCATCCTTTGGATGCACGGCGATGCCGGTGTAGTAGAACGGCCGAGTGAGCATGGGGCCGAAGTTGCTGGCGAGCTGCCAGGTCTCACCGGCGTCGTCCGAGCGATAGACACCGCTCCCGGGCTTCGCCTCGAGCATCCAGTACACCACGTTAGGCGCCGCCGGCGTGACGGCGATGTTGCTCTTTCCGATCAAGTCGTTAGGCAAGCCGTTCGTGATCTTGCGCCAGGTCGTTCCGCCGTCCGTGCTCTTGAAGAAACCGCCCTCGCGCGCGCCGGAGATGATCGTCCACGGTTTGCGCTCCGCGCGCCACGTCGACGCGTACAGCACGTTAGAGTTGCCGGGCTGGAACTCGACGTCGACGGCGCCTGTGCTGTCGGAGACTGACAGGACCTTCTCCCAGTTCTTTCCGCCGTCGAGCGTGCGATACAGCCCGCGATCCGGCGTCGGCTTGAACGGGTTGCCGATCGCGGCGACGAAGACGACGTCGGGGTTCGTCGGATGGATCTCGAGACCACCGATGCTTCCCGTGCTCGTTAGGCCGACGTGCGTCCACGTCTTGCCGGCGTCCGTCGATTTCCAGACGCCCTTTCCGATCGACACGTTCGAGCGCAGGCCGTCGGATCCTGTCCCGGCATACACGATGTTGGGGTCGGAGTCGGCGACGTCGATGTCACCCATCGATCCGACAGTGATCTGGCCGTCGCTGACGTTGGTCCAGGTCTGGCCGGCGTCGATCGTCTTCCATACGCCGCCACCGGTCGAGCCGAAGTAGAAGGTGTGCGGCTCCTGCAGGACCCCCGTCACTGTCGTAACTCGGCCACCGCGTGCGGGACCGATCATGCGGTAGGCGAGCCCCTTGAAATGGGCGGCGTCGACTGTCGTCGTCAGCGTCGGCGCTGTTACCCGAACCCTCACGGCCCGAGGAGCTGCGCTCGGCGGAAGAGGCGCCTCGAGATTCCGGCTCTGCGCGGCCGTTAGGCACGGTGTCAGAGCAGCGAGCACAGCAGTTGAAGCGAACGCGAGTCGTCCGAATCGATACATCGCCATCTCCTGCGACGTGGGGCCTTAGGTGCCTGGGACTTGAGCCGGGTACCGAGAAAGGGTGCGTGAGCACGCATTGTCGCGCTAGTCCAGAACGCGGCGCTGCACCGACGCGTTGTTTGTGTCG
>CBQVAZ010000671.1:0-2459 GCA_967720205.1 uncultured Gemmatimonadaceae bacterium
GATCGTGGAATTCGCCGCCTGTTCTTTGAGCAGCGATCGAATGGCTGGCGTGAAGCGAGCCGCCGCTTGCTCGAACGACACTCCAGGGTTGCGACGTCCAATGAGCAGAAGCCAGCACGCCTGCGTCGCCTCGAGCATGTTAGGGCGATTCGGCGTGAGCACCAGCTGCATCGTTATGGGAATCCAGATGTCGGTGTTCGTGCCGACGATTTCGCCCGTGTACCACGGTGGAGTAACACCGCTGATCGTGAATCGTGCGCCGTTGATATGGATGTCGCGGCCGATCGCGCGCTCGTCGCCGGCAAAGCGCCGCATCCAGTATCCGTAGCTGATCGTGACGATCGGTGAGCCACCGACGGTGCTGTCTTCACTGCCGTCGAAGACGCGCCCCCGGAATGCCGGCACCTGTAGCACCTTGAAGTAGTTGCCGCTGACCATGCGTCCACGTGGACGCTCGGACGCCGCTCCAGAATCCGTGCGCACATCGAGTCGCTCCGAGCGACCGCTGGCGACGAGTCCGGAAACCACATCGGTTTGTTTGCGCAGCTCGAGGTATGTCTTCCACGAGTGGAGTTCGGAGCGCGCATTGTCGCCCCAGGAAAAACTCCCCACGCGAGACGGGTCGCCGAGCACCAACAGCTCGTCGGGTTTGGGGACTGGCAGCTTGCGCAGCAGCACGGCGTTCACGAGCGCGAAGATGGCGGTGTTGGCACCGATGCCTAACGCGAGCGTCAAGACGATGACGCTTGTGACGCCGAGGTTGCGGCGCAGCATGCGAAAGGCGTATCCGACATCCTGGCGCAGCTCGTCCAGGTAGTTCTTCCGTCTCATCGCGTGTTCTCTCTGGTGGTCGAGTGTGACGCACATGCGGCGCACGCCTTCGAGGTCGCCGAACTGGCGCATGGCTTCTTTGCGCGCGGCTTCTGGGGAAAGCCCGGATGCAACGAGCTTCTCCACTTTCATCTGGATGTGGAACGCGATCTCGTCGTCCACGGCGCGGCCGACATGGCCGCGACCGAATCCCAAGCGCAGTGCGCGTCGCATCAGTCGCTCATACGGCGTCGGGCACTGCTGCTGTGAGCGCCTTCGTCACCGCACGCACGTAGCGCTCCCAGCCCGAGACTTCGGCGCGAAGTTGCTGCCGTCCGGAGCGAGTGAGCTCGTAGTACTTGGCTCTGCGGTTGTTCTCCGAGTATCCCCACTCGGCGGAGAGCCAGCCTTTTTTCTCGAGGCGGTGCAGCGCGGTGTAGAGCGGCCCCTCCTCGACGAGGAGCTGCTCGTCGGTCACCATGCGGATCCATTCCGCAACGGCGTAGCCGTGGCGCGGTCCCCACGAGATCGCCTTGAGGATCAGGACATCGAGAGTTCCGCGGAGTAGTCCGCCGTCTGGATCGAGCATCGCATTCCCCTCTGTGTTAGAGGGGAGGATACGCAAAAGGGTTGGCTCCCGCTACCCGCGCGCGGGGGTCGGCGGGGTGTCCCTGTCGGCGGCGGATACGCTTTGCTGTCGGCTGCGCGCGGTCCTGCGTGCGGAAAAGCACGTTGCCATGGCCGCGCGCGCCGAAGCATGCCGCGTAACGCCGCCTTTCAGGGACACCCACGCCTCCCTTTCGGCCTCGTGACCGCCATGCAGGTTAGCCTAACGGGAGGCGCGGCAGCCCCGGAGGCGGCGTTGGCGGCGTAGCGAGAGACGGCAGCAAGCGACGAAGCGTGACGACTGATGAATCTCGCGCCGGCTCGAAGCGTGTAAGCGCCTCGCCGCCGAAGCGGGCTGCCGATGCCAGCCCGTTAGGCCATCATTGCCGTTTGACGGCCGGAGCCGGACGCCCGCCAAACACCGTATAGACTATCGGGCAACATCAACCGCCGATTGCGTCCCGGTCCACCACGCGCACGCCTTTTGGTCGTTTGAAGACGAACGCCGACGCGCTCACCTCCACGTTAGGCGTGAAGCTCGTGATGCGAACCTTGCGCGTGATACCGCTTGGCTCCTCGGCCTCGAACTGCAGCAGCTTCCCGTTGCTCACGTCGATCCACACCGTGGCTTTGACGAAGGACGCGTCTTTGCGCGACGGCGTAAGGAGTACGGCCCGCGCGGCCTTGCCGTCGATCGTCGCGGCGCCACCGTCCTTGATCGTATAGCGGGCCTTGGGTGAGTCGAAGAATTCGGAGATGAGATCGAGCGAGCCCGCGCCGCCATCGGCGAGCGAGATGCGGATCACCTGGTCGGGCTGCGAGCTGGGCAGGTAGACCCAGACGAACTTTCCGTCGCTGATGATCTTGTCGCCCTTGGGATCTGTGAACCGGAAGGCGAACTTGTTCGGTCGGCGCTGCTCGAACTCCCCGCGCGAATTGAGCGTGGAACCAACGAGCGGATTTACGATCGTTTGTTCGAACGTCGCGCGCGCAGTGCGAACATCGGCGTACCACGCCACGGCCTTTGAGAGGGCCACGTCGGC
>CBQVAZ010000672.1:0-2455 GCA_967720205.1 uncultured Gemmatimonadaceae bacterium
GACTCCACCAGACTACCTCGCGTAGTCATCACCGCCACGCGCCTGGACAGTCGCATCGGCAGCGACATCGCGTCCGTCACCGTTCTCGACGGCGACACCCTTCGCGCGCGCGGCATCCGCCACGTTGCCGAAGCACTGCGCGAAGTCCCCGGTGCGACAGTCGTGCGCAGCGGCAGCGTCGGAGCGCTCACGTCGCTCTTCCTGCGCGGAGGAGAAAGCGATTACGTGCGCGTGCTGATCGACGGCGTTCCGATGAACGATCCGGGAGGCTCCATCGATCTCTCGAAATACACGCTCGACAACGTCGACCGCATCGAAGTCGTCCGCGGGCCGGCGAGCGTGCTGTACGGTTCCGACGCTGTCGCCGGGGTCGTGCAGATATTCACTCGCCAGCACACGGCGCCGCTCATCGTTGAAGGGAGCGCCAGCGCGGGAACGTACGCGAGCCGTGCGGCAGATGTCTCGTTAGGTGCGACGTCGTCAGTATTGAGCGTAACGGCTGGAGCGGCGCGATATGAGACCGATGGCTTCCTCGCGTTCAACAACAGCTTCGACAACGATGTCTTGAGCGGCCGAGTCGCCGTCACGCCGGGCGGCGGTTTCCGCGCCTCACTCAGCGGACGTCAGCTTAACGACGAGTTTCATTACCCGACCGACGGCGCCGGCAACGTCGTCGATCGCAATTCCTTCCGAACCGATCGACGCAGCGCGGTGGCGTTCGATGCCAGGCAAAGCATCGGAGCGCGATTGAACGTCGGATTCGCGCTGACGGCGATGGACGGGCGACCGCGCACCGATGACGCCTCAGATGGTGCGAGCGACAACACAGGCTTCTACGCGTATCGCAGCAGCGGCGCCGTCCGTCGTCGCCTCGCCGATTCCCGTATCGACGTATTGCTGCCAGGCAACGCGATCGCCACACTCGGTTACGAATGGCAGCGCGAAGCGCAGCGCGGCCGAGATAGCTCCAACTTCGATACGGCGCCTAACACATTCAGCGCCGAGCGCACAACGCGCGCGACCTATGCTCAGATCGTAGGTGAGGCGTCGAGGCTGAGCTTTACGCTCGGCGGCCGCTACGACGACAACGATGTCTTTGGAATCTTCCGCACAGCACGCGGCGGTCTCGCATGGCGCGTCGGGCAGGGAACTACGCTCCGTGCGAACGCCGGATCGGCGTTCAAGGCGCCGACGTTCCTCGAAGAGTTCAACACGGCATTCACAGTAGGAAACGCGTCCCTGCGACCGGAGCGCTCACACAGCTACGAATTTGGCGCTACGCAGTTGATCGCCAGCGTCCGCGGCGAGGTGACTGCAACGTGGTTCGCGCAGCGCTTCCGCGATCTCATTCAATACGCGTTCGTGAATCCTGCGACGCCTAACTACTTCAACGTCGCTGCGGCGTCAGCGCGCGGCCTCGAACTCGAGGGTCGTTCGCGCTTCGGTGCCGCGACGCAGGTGGGCCTAACGCTCACGTTTCTCCGTACTCGCGTGGACGATGCCGGCCTCGATCAGGGGCAGGAAGCGACCTTCGTACAGGGGAATCGCCTCCTGCGACGGCCGTCCGCGAGCGGCGCACTTACTGCCAGCTCACGGCTCACATCGCGCGTGACGATCGACGGGCGCCTGCTGTTCATCGGTTCGCGAGACGACCGGGACTTTTCTGGCTTTCCAGCCAAACCAGTCGTCCTGGAGTCGTACCGGCGCGTGGATGGCGGTCTAGCCTATCGCCTTACGAATGAAACACTTCGCGGACCTTCCCTCACGTTGTACGTGAGAGCTGAGAACCTGTTCGACACGGAGTATCAGGAGATCATGAACTTCTCGGCACCGGGCCGCACCGTCTCGCTAGGCATCCGCGCCTCCGCTCGGCGTTAGGCGCACTCAACAGTGCGGAGAACGCTCGTCGCGTGGAGCGGTGGAAAGGATAGCGCGCTCGCATTGGCGTCTCTGCGAGAGGATTCAGCGCACGAGGTCGTTGGGTTGCTGACTGCGGTCACGAAGGATTTCGACCGCGTCAGCATCCACGGCATCCGGCGATCGATCCTCGAGGCACAAGCGCACCGGCTGGGACTGCCGCTGTTCGAGGCAATCATTCACCACGGCGCGGACAACGCGAGCTATGAGGCATCGTGGGCTCGAGCCATCGGAGCTGCACGTGACTCGCTGGGCACCGTGCACGCTCTCGCGTACGGCGACCTCTTTCTCGAGGACGTGCGTGCCTATCGAGTGAGACAATGCGCCGAGCTGGGAATCGAACCGGTCTTCCCGATCTGGGGAGAGCCGACGCATCAGCTGGCGAAGCGCGCGATCAGCGAGGGCTATGTCGCTTACCTGACGTGCGTGGACACTACCCAGCTTGCTGCCTCGTTCGCCGGTCGCCAGTTCGACAGCGATCTCCTGGCAGAGTTTCCTGAGTCAGTGGATCCCTGCGGCGAGCGCGGAGAATTCCACA
>CBQVAZ010000673.1:0-2454 GCA_967720205.1 uncultured Gemmatimonadaceae bacterium
GCGCTCGCGGTGCAGCAGGCCGGCGGGCAGCGCATGACGCAGACCGGACTCTCGTTAGGCACGCCGCAGTACATGAGTCCTGAGCAGGCGATGGGGGAGCGCACGGTCGACGCACGCAGCGACATCTATTCGTTAGGGGCCGTCACGTACGAAATGCTCACCGGGGACCCGCCGTTCACCGGCAGTTCAATTCAGGCGATCGTCGCCAAACTCATGACCGACCCGGCGCGGCCACTCAGCGAGCTGCGCAAGTCCGTGCCGATCCATGTCGAATCGGCTGTCCTGGCCGCCCTGGAGAAGCTGCCGGCGGATCGTCTGCCAAGTGCCAATACATTTGCTGCAGCGTTAGGCGACAGCGCGTTCGTCGCGACCCGCGCTGCTGGCGCGCGGCCGCAAAGGCCCCGCGCCTCCGCTATTCCGCGGCGCTGGCTCCTAATCGCCGCGGGCGTCTATCTGCTCCTCATCACCGCCGCACTTGTGGGTTGGCTGCGTCCTGCAGCGTCGACCGGCACGAGCCGCCAGCAAGTCTTACTCTGGCAGCATACATGGCCGCAGCCGCTCGAGCCGGGCGCTCCGGTTGTAGTCTCGCAGGCAGCGATTGCGCCGGACGGCTCCAGCATCGTGTACTCGGATTCCACGGCGGCGGGGGTCCGGCTGATGCGGAAGCTGCGTGACGCTGCGGTAGCGAGTCCGCTCGCCGGCACTGAGGGCGCGGTCTCACCGTTTTTCTCACCCGATGGTCGATGGGTTGGCTATATCACGCTCGAAGGCAAGGTGAGAAAACTGCCGGTGACAGGTGGTGGCTCTGTCACGCTCGCCGAGGACGCGATAGCCGCCAAGTTCGCCGCCTGGCTGGACAACCAAACCATCGTCTATACCGATTCACGACAATGGCTGACGACGATTTCGGCCGACGGGACAACTGGGACTCGAGTCGTCGCGCCGAAGCCTATGGCTACAATGTCCGTAGCGTCGATCTCCTCACTGCCTGGTTCACATGGCTTCCTGTTCACAGTATGCAACGGCAATTGCGCCATTGAATCCACTCTGCATGTCTACGATGTCGCGGCTGACAGCTCGCGTGTGCTGGTTCAGGGAGCCGCTGGCGGCTGGTATTCGCCAACTGGTCATCTGCTGTATACGAGCCGCGACGGCGGACTCTACGCCGCCGCGTTCGACTCGAAGCGACTCGTTATGCGGTCTGGCGCTGTTCCTGTAATTGACGGAGTCGAAGCGACCCGCTTCATGCTGTCGTCGTCAGGCGCCGTCCTCTACTCGATCGACCCAGCGTCGCACACTCCCTCGGAGCTCGTCTGGGTTAGCCGCGATGGTCGCATCGCGCCTTTCGATTCGACGTGGCGTGGTCCCTTCGAGTACCCGGCGCTATCGCCCGATGGCAACGCACTCGCGGTTAGCCTGCGAGGCAGCACGACGGACCTGTGGATCCGGCGAGCGGACGGAACCCGCCAGAAGGTCACCGCTGGAGGGACAGCCAATTGGCGCCCGTCCTGGCAGCAAGACGGAAAGTCGTTGACTTTCATATCCATCCTGAACCCATCCCAGAATCCGAATGACGTCGCTGTCTACCGGGTTCGTGCCGATGGCAGCGCACCTGCCGAGCTAGTACTGCAATACAAGTTCGGTGTGTGGGAAACCGAGCTGTCCAGGGATGGACAGTGGATGGTTTTCCGCTCCGATGAGGTGGATGGCAACCCCAACATCTATGCGCGGCGCCTCAATGGTGATACGACGTTGCGTCCACTCCTCGTGGATCCGAGCGCAACGCTGCAGGCCGCGCTCTCGCCAGACGGCCGCTGGCTGGCCTACACCTCGAACGAATCCGCACAACTCTACGAGGTTTTTGTTGCGTCCTTCCCCGACATGGCGTCGAAGCGTCTGGTTTCCAGGGGTGGTGGGACGGAGCCTCGCTGGTCGAGGAATGGCCGCGAGTTGTTCTTCAAGAGCGGCGACAGATTCATGGCTGTGGACGTGCCGCCAGGTCCTGTGTTCAACCCCGGCAATCCGCGCACGCTGTTCTCGCTTTCAGGCTTTCGGGGGGCGCGCAACCGGCAGCAGTATGACGTCGCGCCGGATGGTCGCTTCGTGATGATCCGAGAGTTTGCTGGGACAGGCGCGAACCTGGTCTACGCCGAGCACTGGTTTCCTGAGCTTCTGGCGAAGCTGAAGCAATGAGTACTGCCAGCGACGGCTCCGCGCGCGTGCTGAGCAACGAACGCCTGCGAGAATCGCTCGTCGGACGCTACCAGATCGAGCGGGAGCTGGGGCAAGGTGGCATGGCGACCGTGTACCTCGCGCACGACGTTAGGCACGACCGGAAAGTCGCGCTCAAAGTACTGAAGCCCGAGCTGGCCGCTGTGTTAGGCGCCGAGCGGTTCGTGGTCGAGATCAAGACAACGGCTGCGTTACAGCATCCACACATCCTCCCGCTCTTCG
>CBQVAZ010000674.1:0-2452 GCA_967720205.1 uncultured Gemmatimonadaceae bacterium
TCGCTGACCTGCCGCACCTCATCCTGCGTGATGGCGTCGATCTCCGCCAGGACTTCGTCCAGCGTGCGATCAGGATCGCCATACAACTCGACAGCGGCGGCGCGATACATGCGCGACGTCACGCTTTCGAGCGATAGCGTCAATTGTCCCTTGAGCTGATTCTTTCCCGCGGCGAATTCGTCAGCCGGAACACCATCCGCGACGAGACGACGCAACTCACCAAAGCTCGCATCCAGCGCCGCGGCCGCAGTCTCCGGCGCCGTTCCGACGAAGATGCCATGCACGCCGAACCTCGCGTGCAACGACTGATACGTGTGCACGGTGTACGCGAGGCCGAGTTCCTCACGCACGCGCTGGAACAAGCGCGAGCTCATTCCGCCGCCGAGCAGCTGAGAAACGATCGCGAACGCATAACGCCGTCGGTCCGAGTAGCAGATCGCCGAGCTTCCGAGCACCAGATACGTTTGCGCGCTGTCGCGCGTGACGTGCGTATAGCTCGGCTTTGGCAGGGGCGCGGCGGACGGTTGATTCACCGTGAGGCCACCGGGCGGTTGCGCGGCCCAGCCCGTGGACTCGAGCGCCGCAATGACGCGGTCGTGATCCACATGGCCCGTCACGACCACGACGATGTGCTCCGGACGGTAGCCCTTCGTGTGCAGCGCGCGCAGATCGTCCACGCCTAACGCGGAGACTGTTTCGCGCGTGCCGAGAATGGAATAGCCGAATGGGTGCGCGCCCCAGAGCTGCCCGTTGTGCAGCTCGAAGACGAGGTCGTCGGGCGTGTCTTCCACGAGCGCGATCTCGTCCAGCACGACTTTGCGCTCCAGTTCGAGGTCTTTCTGGCGCAACGAGGGCCGGAAGACGATGTCGTGTACGATGTCGGCCGCACGCTCGAGATCCTCGTCCAGACAGCGCGCCTGATACACGGTGTGCTCGCGCGACGTGTACGCGTCGAGAACCCCACCGACAGATTCCAGCGCCAGCGCGATCTCGCGCGTCGATCTGCGCTGCGTGCCCTTGAACACCATGTGCTCGAGCAGATGCGAGGCGCCCATCCGCTCGGGGGGCTCGTGGATCGACGCCATCCGCACCCAGGCACCTAACGCGATGGACCGTACCCCGGGCATCTGCTCGGTCAGTGCGGTCAACCCGTTGAGGAACTGCGTGCGGTGAATGCGCTCCTCGCTGCCCACGACGGCTAAGCCGTTAGGCAGCGACCCTGAACCGGTCATTCGCGATCGCGACCTCCGCGACCACCTCGCGAACGGCCGCCGCTGCCACCACGGCGCGGGCGCCCACCGCTATCCCCGCGTCGCTCGCGCGAACCGCCGCTGCCGACTCCAACAACCTCGCCCCCCTCCTCCTCACCGGAGCCAGCCTCGCTCCCCTCAGGCCGCGGCAGGAGCGCCTTCATCGACAAGCGCATTTTCCCGCGATCGTCGCGCTCGATGAGCTTCACCTTTACGCGGTCGCCTTTCTTGACCACGTCCTCGGTGCGCTCGGTTCGCCCGTGCTGCATCTCAGAGATGTGCAGCAGGCCTTCGGTGCCAGGCATGATCTCGATGAACGCGCCGAACGCCGTCGTGCTCTTCACGACGCCTTCGTACGTCTCGCCGACGACAGGCTCCGCAGTCAACTCGAGAACGCGTGCGCGCGCCTTTTCCATCGCCTCGCCGCCGACTGCGGCGATCGTAACGACTCCATTGTCGTCGACAGTAATCTCAGCGCCGGTCTCTTCCTGGATGCCGCGGATGATCTTCCCCTTCGGTCCGATGAGATCGCCGATCTTCTCGGGATTGATCTGCACGGTCACGATGCGCGGCGCGTACGGCGACAGATCGCCGCGCGGTGCCGAGAGCGCCTTGTTCATTTCGCCGAGAATGTGCAGGCGTCCTTCGCGCGCTTGCGCCAACGCTTCCTGCATCAACTTCAGCGTTAGGCCCTGGATCTTGATGTCCATCTGGATCGACGTGATCCCCTGCTCCGTTCCGGCGACTTTGAAGTCCATGTCGCCCAGAGCGTCCTCGGTGCCGAGAATGTCGGTGAGGATCGCGTAGCGCTCGCCTTCTTTGATGAGTCCCATCGCGACACCAGCGACCGCACCTCTCGTCGGCACGCCGGCGTCGAACAGCGCGAGCGAACCGCCGCACACTGATGCCATCGACGACGAACCGTTGGACTCCAGAATGTCGGAGACGATGCGGATTGTATACGGGAACGATTCGTACGCCGGCAGAATGCTCTGAAGGGCGCGCTCTGCGAGGTTGCCGTGGCCGATCTCCCGCCGGCTCGTCCCGCGCATCGGACGCACCTCGCCCGTCGAGAATGGCGGGAAGTTGTAGTGCAGCATGAACGACTTGGTGACTTCACCGACATCGTCGATCGTGTCCAATCGCTGAACGTCCTGCGCGGTGCCTAACGTGCAAGCGACCAGAGCCTGCGTTTGACCGCG
>CBQVAZ010000675.1:0-2452 GCA_967720205.1 uncultured Gemmatimonadaceae bacterium
GCATGAACGGGCATCGCCACAAGCAGCAGGGCGCTTACGGTGATTGCCGCGCCAGCACTGAGGCCGCCTAACGCGAATGTTGCGAGAGCTCGAAGAAGGGCCTTGGTGCGACGCATGATTCGCCTTTGCGTGATGGATGGGGGGATAAACATGACGCGTTGCTTCCTCCCGCGTGAGGAGCAAGCGGCGACAAGTATCAGCTGCGATTGCGATCTGCTTGTCGCATCAGGATGCTACCTTGCGCTTCACCACCGTCAGCTTGAGCGACGCAGGATGCTTGGCTGAGTGGTGTACCGAGTTCCGCGCCACGACTCCGGTCGCCTCATCGTAGTTCTTTCCGCCGGTATTCATATTCCGATCGAAGCGTGGGAAGTTGGAGCTCGACACCTCAATGCGAATACGATGCCCCGCATCGAAGAAGTTGCTCGTTGTTAAGGGACCGACCACGACCTTGTACGTCTTCCCCGACTCCATAAACACCTGCTTGTCATATCCCTCGCGATACCTAACGCGCTGAATCGACTCATCCAGGTTGAATGCGCGACCGTCCGGATACACGTCGACCAGCTTCAGCGTAAAGTCGGTGTCCTTTACATCGGACGACACATAGAGCGTGAGCTCGACGGGCCCGCTCACTTCGACGCCGTCCTTGAGCGGCTCACTCGTGTACACGAGGATGTCCTTGCGATCCTCCATCTTCTGCTGATCGAACGGCCCACCCTGCACCGCATTCCCGGTGCAGCACACGTTCCCACCGTACGACGGCACCGGATTCATCGGATCGTAGCTGAAGCTGTCCGGCTTGTCCGTCTTGGGCGGATTCGTCGTCAAAACACCGTCGCCGGCGCGCGAATTGGCGCTTCCCGCGCTGGACAGGAAATACGTTAGGCTTTCCGCGCCCTTCGGCGGCCACGTGTCAGACGTTTGCCAGCGATTCAGCCCCATCGTGAAGTAACGCACCTTGGGCAGCGTATCCAGCAGCGCGGTCTTCTCACCCTTGAGGAACACGTCGAACCAGCCGTACGTGAGCGCGTCGTAGTCGAGCCGCGCATCACCCATGCTGCGCTCGCCCACGACAGTGTTCTCCGTCGCCCGCCGCATCGCGCAGTGCAGCGTCGGTGCGATCACGGCGTATTGCTGATTCGCGATCTCCGGACGCGCCGTCTTTCGCACGTGATTGTACGTCGCGAGGTTCGGCCCGACAGACACGTCATACCACGTCATGAACCATAAACCTGGGACATTGATCACCATGTCGTCATGAAACAAGCCACCCTTGTACCACGCCGGATCGTTAGGCGCTCGCTGAATCATCGCGCCGCCAGTGGGAATCCCCGGCATAGAATCGGCGAAGATGCCCTTCGGTCCATCTACAGCGCGCATGATGTCCATCTCCGGCAGTTTGCGCAGCGCCTTGTCCCAATCCACGGGCGGCAGCTGTTGCGCCAGGTCGAATGACTTGGACGCCCGAATCAGCTCAGCCTGCGTTAGGTTCGCCGGCAGCAGCGGCCGGTTCTGATTCTGTTCGCCATACAGCCACGCGATGAAGAGCATCTGCACCGCGCCGCCGCGATACCAATTCCCCTGCTCGTAGAATCCGCCGACTCGCCCAACCCCGGCGCCGAATCCCTGCGGAATGATCGTCGCGAGCCCCGACGGCCCCTGCGCCGCGACGGCCATCTGCCATTCGGCCGTGGATGAGCATCCGATCAATCCAACCTTCCCGTTCGCCCACGGCTGCGACGACATCCACTGGATTTCATCGACGCCGTCGGTGAGCGGAGGGCCAAGAATGTCGTAATTGCCTTCCGAGAAGAAATGGCCGCGCTCATTCATCACGACAAACGCGTAGCCGCGCTTCACGGCCTCGAGCTGCGACGTCATATCGGCCGGGGCGCCGAGCCTAACGTCCCACCAGTTGAAGTTGTACGGCGTACGGGAGAAAATGATCGGCACCTTCCCAGTCGCGTTCTTGGGCCGATAGACGTCCGCTTGCATGCGCACGCCGTCGCGCATCGGGATCATGAGCTTGCGATCCACGATGGCGATCTGCTGCAGCTCGCGTTCGAGCGAATCGCGGCGTGCACGCAGCTGCGCTTGCGCCTGCGCATTCTGTGGTGGCTGCGCGTTGAGGGTAGAGGCCAGCGCGAGCAACAAGAAAATCAAGCTGGAACGTCGGACCAATGGGCCTACAGCGATTCTGGCGGACATGCGAACGACTCCTGCTGAATGGTGCTCGGTGTGGAGTTGCGCCGCGAGCTGACTGATACGATACACTCACGCTTTGCGACACGCATCGCCTGTCCTGCTGACTTTCCCGTGGCGAGCTGGTTGTCAGGCGCCACGCCCGCACCACATGTTAGCGACGCCAACTGCCCCTCCGCGTCCAGCTCCGCTACTGCCTTGCCACTAGTCGAAGAAGCCGGTGCCGTCGTCGCACGAAAACAGGAAG
>CBQVAZ010000676.1:0-2447 GCA_967720205.1 uncultured Gemmatimonadaceae bacterium
AAGTCGAACGGCGTATCGCGCGCATCGAGGCGCGCAACACGAGCGGCGATCCGCGCGAGCTTCCCGAAGCGCCTGCCGGCGTGCCGGACTCGTTCCGTGAGCACGTCGAGTTGATGTTCGATCTACAGGCCCTCGCGTTCGCGGCTGACGTCACGCGCGTCTTCTCGTTCAAGATGGGACGCGACGGCTCGGCGCGGACGTATCCGGAGAGCGGATCGGAGAAGCCCTTCCATCCAGCGTCGCATCACGGTGGCGCGGAGAAGGCCGTCCGTGAGTTCTTCTCGATCAACAAGTACCACGTCGGCATGCTGCCGTACTTCCTCAACAAGCTGAAGAGTATGTCCGAAGGCGACAGCACCCTGCTCGAGAAGACGATGATCGTGTACGGCTCGCCGATGGCTGACGGCAATCTGCACAACCATCGTCGCTGCCCGCTCATCGTGCTGGGTCATGCGAACGGCAAGCTGGCTGGCAACATGCACGTCAAGGCGCCGGACGGCACGCCGATGGCGAACGCGATGCTGAGCATGATGCATTCGTTAGGGCTGGACGACGTCAAGCGATTCGGTGACAGCACCGACGCCTTCACGCTGCTGGCAGACGCCTAACGTGTCGAGGAGTCGAGCCATGCGCTTTCTGTCTCGCGTCACGAGCCTGCTGCTTGTCCTGGCGATCACGGCGGCCAGCACGCCGGAATCGCCCGTTGCCGACGCGGCCATGCGCCGTGATGCGGCGGCGGTGAAGCAGCTGCTCAAGCAGGGCGCGGATGTGAACGCGGCGCAGGGCGACGGCATGACGGCCTTGCACTGGGCCGCGATGCATAACGACGCAGAGCTGGCGCGCATGCTGGTGTACGCGGGCGCGCGAAATGATGCGGCGACGCGTAACGGCACGTACACGCCGCTGCACTTGGCGGCCAGGAACGGCGCCGCAGCAGTCGTCAAAGCGCTGCTCGACGCTGGAGCGAACGCTAACCTGGCGACGACATCAGGCGGCGCGACGCCACTGCACCTCGCTGCGGCACAAGGGAATACCGAGACGATCGCAGCGCTGCTCGATCACGGCGCGCAGGTGAACGCGAAAGAAGGTGCTTGGGGTCAGACGCCTTTGATGTGGGCGGCCGCATACAATCGCCTCGCAGCGCTCGAATTGCTCCTCGCGCGCGGGGCCGACGTGAAGCTGACGTCGAAGGTCGAAGACATTCCAGCGCGCGAGCGCGCGGACCGCGCGGCGAACCAGCTGCGCAATCGCCGCGTCGCGGCGCTCAAGGCCGCGGAGCAACCGCCGCGTCCGGCTGCCGTCGTGCAGCAATTGGCTGCGGCGCCCGCTCGCGACTCACAGAAAGTGAAACCGGATTCGGCTAAAAACGCGCCGGCTCCAAAACCAGAGGCTCGGCGCGAGGCGCAAGCCCGGAACGAGCCGCAGCCGACGCCTAACGCGAAGCCGGCGGACAGCACGACGCGCCGACCCGCGGCTGGGCCGGACGGTTCACGTCTGGACTCTACGAGCGCAGCGCGCGGAGGGCTGGGGTACGGCGACCTGGTGGGGAACAAGGGCGGCCTAACGCCGCTGCTGTTCGCTGTGCGACAAGGGTATATCGAGCCGGTGCTCGCGCTGCTCAAGGCTGGGGCCGACGTCAATCAAGTGAGCTCGGGCGATCATACCAGCCCGCTGCTCCTGGCGACGATCAACGGCCACTTCGATCTCGCCAAGTTGTTGCTCGAGCGCGGCGCCGACCCGAAGCTCGCCAGCGATGCTGGCGCGACGCCGCTCTATGCGACGATCAACGTGCAGTGGGCCGCGAAGGCGCTGTACCCGCAGCCGACAGCGCAAAAACAGCAGAAGGCGACGTACCTGGAGCTGATGGAAGCGCTCATCAAGGCCGGCGCCGACGTGAACGCACGCCTAACGAAGCACCTCTGGTACATGTCGTACAATTTCGACTTGTTAGGTGTGAACACGACAGGCGCCACGCCGTTCTGGCGCGCGGCATACGGCACGGACGTCCCGGCGATGAAGCTGCTCATCGCGCACGGCGCCGATCCGAGCATCCCGACCAAGAAGCCGTTTGGGCGCCAGCGCGGTGACGATGCGCCGGCCGAGGATGACAGCACGAAGGGTGATCCCTCGGGGTTGCCGCCGATCGAGCCGGGCGGTCCCGGCGTCTATGCGATTCACGCCGCGTCAGGCGTTGGATACGGCGAAGGGTACGCGGCGAACTCGCACATGCACGCACCGGACGGCTGGCTTCCCTCGGTGAAGTATCTCGTCGAGGAACTGCACGCCGATGTCAATGCGCGCGACCATAACGGCTACAACGCCCTGCATCACGCCGCCGCCCGCGGCGACAACAAGCTGATCGAGTACCTCGTGTCGAAGGGCGCTGACGTCATGGCCGTCAGTCGCAGAGGTCAGACGACGGCCGACATGGCGAACGGTCCAACGCA
>CBQVAZ010000677.1:0-2446 GCA_967720205.1 uncultured Gemmatimonadaceae bacterium
GACGCCGTGCGCTACGTCTCCAACCGGAGCAGCGGAAAGATGGGCGTCGCTGTTGCCGCCAGCGCCTGGCGCCGCGGCGCTGATGTCGTGCTCATACACGGGCCACTCGGCGTGCCGCGTCCTGTCGGCGTGCGGACCATCGCGACCGAAACGACCGAGCAGATGGCCGCCGCTGTATCGCGCGAGATTCGCGAGGCCCAAGTGCTCGTGATGGCCGCCGCGCCGTCCGACTTTCGGCCCGCACACGCGGAGCAGGGGAAGATCAAGAAAGGATCTGCCGATCTAAACATTCAGCTGACGCCCGCGCCCGATATTTTGCTCGACAGCAAACCGCATCGGCCGCCGAACATGATTGCAGTGGGCTTCGCATTGGAAACGCAAAACGCGGAAGCGTACGGAAAGTCCAAGCTCGAGTCCAAAGATCTCGACCTCGTTGTCGTCAACGACGCCACTGAGCCAGGCGCCGGATTCGAAGTCGATACTAACCGCGTGACGTTCATCGGTCGCGATGGGGAACCTCGCGCGCTGCCACTGCTCTCGAAGCCGGATGTTGCCGACGCGATTCTTGACGAAGTCGAGGAGCTTTTGAGTGGGCGCTAAGAACGGCGGTACGCGCAAGAACGCCATTGCACGCGCGTACTTCGCTCAGCAACAGGAGTCAGGCGACCGCGAGCTGGTGCTGAGCGAGCCGCCGGCTGTTTCGTTAGGCGAGCCTGCGAGTGCGCCATCGGCTGCGGCCGCGAACTGGCGCGAAGCGCTTCGGGCTGTCGACACCGCTCCCGCCGATGCGACGCGCGTCGCCCGGGCTCGAGTAGCGGCACCTCCTGCACAGCCGCGTGTGCCGAGCCCGCGCGACGTGCAACCGCCGGGCGCGCGCAGCGACCCGAGTAAGGGAAAGCCTCCCTGGCACGCTGGCGTGGCGCTTGATCAGCTCCCCGCGGGGCTCCGGGTCGGCTCGTCCACGCACGAGCTGTTCGGGGAGTCGCGCGATGGATTCGCCAGCATGAGCGAGTTGGAGCGCGCGGTCGCGTCTTGTAAACGCTGCGGCCTGTATCGAGGCGCCAAGAATCCGGTTCCGGGCGAAGGGGAGCCTAACGCGGGCCTCATGTGCGTCGGCGAGGCTCCCGGCGCGACTGAAGACGAGCTTGGACGTCCGTTCGTGGGCCAGGCTGGCAAGCTGCTGACGCAGATCCTCGCGGCGATCGATCTGCCGCGCGAGAAAGCCTACATCTGCAACGTGCTCAAGCACCGGCCGCCGAACAACCGTAATCCGCTGCCTGACGAGGTCACGGCGTGCACGCCATATCTCGTTAGGCAAGTGGAGCTTGTCCGTCCGAAGGTCATCATTGCCTTTGGCACATTCGCGGCGCAAACACTACTTGACACAAAGCTGTCGATGGGCAAACTCCGCGAGGCCATTCATCAGTACCACGGCATTCCGCTCATCGTCACGTATCATCCCGCGGCGCTTCTCCGGAATCCGTCGTGGAAGCGCCCCACCTGGGAAGATGTCCAGCTCGCTCGTCGACTCCTCGATCACGCCATCCCTCGCAATCGCGGGGCGTGAGCCGTCGCGTGATCGGCGTCCCCCGTATTCGGAGGATGCCGAGCAGGCGGTAATCGCGGCCATGTTGATGGACGCGGACGCGATCATTCGCGCCACGGAGTTCGTCGACGATTCCATGTTTTATCGCGAGGCGCATCGGCGGATGTTCCGCGCGATGCTCGCGATCAATCAACGCGGCGACGTCGTCGATCCACTGACGCTGTCGAGTGAGCTGGAGCAGCGCGGCGAGTTGGCGGCCGTGGGCGGAAAGGACTACATCACGAACCTGCTCGACGCTGTGCCCACGGCAGCCAACGTCGAGTACCACGCCAAGATCGTGCGCGAGCGCGCGCTTGTTAGGCGCCTGATCGAAGCCGCGACTGAAATCGTCACCGAAGCGTACGAAGGGAGGGGAGACGCCGGCACGCTGCTGGATCACGCCGAGCAGCGCATCTTCCAGATCTCGCAGCAGCGCGGCCGCGAAGGCTTCCGGCGCATGAAGGAGCTGCTCTGGCCGGCGATGGAACGGATCGAGGAGCTGGCCACGGCCGGCGGCTCACCAGTCACCGGCGTTCCCAGCGGCTTCACCGACCTCGACAGGCTCACGTTAGGTTTCCAGCCTTCGGAGCTTATCATCGTCGCGGCGCGACCGTCGATGGGGAAGACGGCCTTCACGCTGAACATCGCGCAATACGTCGCGATCGAAGCCAAGACGCCTGTCGCGATCTTCTCGCTGGAAATGGGCCGCGAATCCCTCGTGCAGCGCATGCTCGCGAGCGAGGGATACATCGACGCTCAGCGCCTGCGCAACGGCAAGCTCACGAACGACGACTTCACCAAACTCACGCGCGCGGCGGGCTTGTTAGGCTCGGCGCCCATCTGGGTCGACGACACGGCGGG
>CBQVAZ010000678.1:0-2445 GCA_967720205.1 uncultured Gemmatimonadaceae bacterium
GTCCCTGACCACTTTGCTGGCTGATGCATCTTGCCCTCGCGCTTCTCGTCGTAGTCCAGCAGGGATCGATCACGGTTGGTCGTTCCAAGAGCGACAGCGCACGACGGGCGCTCCGGGACAGCATTCGGGCAGAGGTCCAGACGGATCGGGAGCTCGAGGACCGGCGCCGAGACCCGCCGCGCCGCATCGCGCTGACGCCCGAGCTGGAGCGAACGGCATTCAAAGACGACCAGGCGCGCACGCTGCTCATGGGAGCGCGCGGGGCGCGCTTGCGGCAAGACTCCTCGCTCCTTTCATACGACGCGACCACGCATCAGCGCATGTCGGTCGGCTTCGGCTTCCGCGCGATCGGGCGTGAGCGAATGCTGTGGCGCTCGGAAACCGTTACACGAGTGCGCTGGTCGCGCGCCAACGGCGTCTGGGTCGACCTCAAGGGACAGCGGATGGCGCTCCCCTCAGGCGGCGGGGACGACATACGTGCCGAGATGGACATGGGAGAGGCCGCGCCGATTCCGTATTTCCCGGGGCGCGACGCGCTCTGGATCGGAGCCGACAACGGCCTAACGAAAGCCGAGGTGGACGATCGCGAGCTCGTGCATCCACTCGCGTTAGGCTCCGAGGCGTATTACACCTACTCGACCGGCGACTCGCTGACGCTCACGCTCTCGGGCGACGGCAAAGTCATTCGACTGCGCGAGCTGCGCATCGAGCCGCGCCGCCCGGAGTGGAAGCTGTCTGTTGGCTCATTCTGGTTCGACGTCGAGACGGGGCAGCTCGTGCGCGCGGCCTATCGCCTGGCAGTACCGATCGACATCTGGAGCGTCGCGAAAGAAGAAGCGCAGCGAGAGGGACACAACGATCCGGACGAAGACGTCCCCATGTGGGTGAAGCCGCTCATCTCCCCGATGAAGGCGAGCCTGGAAGCTGTCACGATCGAGTACGGATTGTTCGGCGGGCGCTTCTGGCTGCCACGAACGCAATACGCCCAAGCGTTCGCGCAAGTGAGCTTCATGCGCGTTCCAGTGCGCATCGAAGAGCGCTTCAAGTATCTCGATGTGAACGGCGTCGACACGGTGCCGCCGATTCCTGCGCGCCCGAAGTCACTCGTCGATTCGCTCTTCCCTAACGACTCGACGCCGTGGCGCGATCTGGCCCCCGAGGAGCGTCGGCGTCGGCGCGACATCATCAGAGAAGCGGCCCGTGAGCGCTCGCGACTGCGCGAAGAGAAGCGGGATGAAGAATGCCGAACGAGCGGGATGTACACGCAGATCGCTCGCCGCGCGAACGGCGCGCTGACTGTTGCGACGCGCGTTCCGTGTGACAGCACCGTGCTGCTCAAAGCACCGGAGTTCGCGGGGACGTCGATCTACGATCCAGGCGAAGAACTGTTCGGCGTGCGAGAGCGGGACGAGCTTGTCAGATCGCTCGGCTTCGGGCTGCAGTCGGCCTGGGCGCCACAGGCGCCGGTTCTCCGTTATGGCCTCGAGATGACGCGATACAACAGAGTCGAAGGTCTCGCGACAGGCTTTGGCGTTAGGCAGGACTTCGGACTCGGCTACACGGGTGACGCGCAGCTGCGCTACGGCTTGGCGGACAAGAAGGTGACCGGCGAGCTCTCGGTCGAGCGATCCAACGGTCGCAACATCTGGCGGCTCGGCGGCTATCACCGCCTCATGGCGGCAAACGACTGGGGATCGCCGCTGACATTCGGCAGTTCATTCAGCGCCGTCGTATTCGGCGTCGATGACGGCGCGTACTACCACGCGGGTGGAGCGGAGCTGGCGGTCCAGTCTGCGCGCGGCGGCGGCTCGACGCTCAGGTTCTTCGCTGAACGGCATCGCGGCGCCAAGCGTGAGACGCACGCCTCGCTGGCGCACGCGATCAACGACGTGAAGTTCCAGGAGAACATCCTAACGACGCCGGGCGACATCGCCGGTGTCGCGGTGCACCTAACGCGGGACTATGGGCTGGACCCGACGAGCTGGCGCTCGCAGATGGATCTGCGTCTCGAGGGCGCCGTTGGAGACTTCCAGTTCGAGCGCGCCGCGGGTGACGTGACGATCACGCGGCCCATCGGCTCTTCAGTCGCGGCATCCATCAGCGCCGGTGCCGGAGCCGGTTTTGGAGATCTGCCATTGCAGCGCCGCTTCTATCTGGGTGGCACGCACACGGTCCGTGGTCAGCAGCTCGACCTAACGGGGGGCGAGAGCTACTGGTTGGCGCGTGCTGAGCTCGGGCTGGCGAATCTGTTCGCGCGTCCGGTGATCTTCGGTGACCTGGGTTGGGCCGGCCCACGGGACAACTGGTCCAAGCCGGGCCGACCGATGAGCGGGGTGGGCGCCGGCATGAGCATCGTCGATGGCCTGATCCGATTCGATCTCGCGCGCGGGATCTATCCTACGGATCGCTGGCGCTTCTACGGGTACATCGAAGCCAAATTCTAGA
>CBQVAZ010000679.1:0-2432 GCA_967720205.1 uncultured Gemmatimonadaceae bacterium
CTGATCGTGATTCGCAGCGATGATTACAAGGACGTGCGCGTCACGTTCAGCGCGGGGCGCGTCTGTGCACGAGCACAGCGATGACAACGAGCAACGCGCCGATCGCCGTGAAAATCGCCGCGACAATACTTCGCGAGCGTCGCAGGAATGCTTGCGCAGGATCCGCGGGGTCGTACCAGGCCGTGTAGGTCCGATTCGGCTCATACTCTGCGACAATGTTGCGCGCCCAGCCGCCGCTGCGGCTCTCTTTCGTCGGAAGCACGCTGCTCGATGTGTAGTGCCGATCGTTCACATTGTATCGGTAGACGACGATTGGGCTGTATGTAGTGCCATCGCTGTCAGAGTGCCTATCGACGCTCTTGCTCAAGACCGTGGCTTCGACAGGGAGCCACGTCGTGAGCCGTTTGTGTTCACGCAGCATGATAGTGCCGCCGATGCCGCCGAATACCAACCCAAAGAGTGCCAGGAACGCGAGGACGCTGCGTTGTTGCCGTCGACTCGTTAGGGTCGGCGCATAAGGCGCCGGCGTCTGGGCGGTGACCTCCTCGCTGGCGCGTTTGTTCGCTTGATTCAGAAACTCCTGGATCCGATCCGCCGCGAGCTTCTTGCTGTGGTAGCCGCTCGTGTAGTACGACGTGACGGGGATGATTTGACCGTCAGCGAGCTGCACGACGACGCGCCATGTGTCGCCCTCGCTGGACTTTGAGGAGTCAACGAAGGCGGACGCGACGCTGCGCAGCGGGTACTCTTCGCGAGTGACGCGACGCAGCCGCTGACGCATGACTATCAGGCGGCGCTCGCTCCGGCTGAACGCGAAGGTGTGCGTCGCGGGGAGGAGCCCCATGAGCGCACCCACGGTAGCCATGCTCGCACCGGCGATGAGCAGGGCTGCGATCGACAGGCCATTGGCCAATACACTCGCACCGATCATCACGAGCCCGGCGATGCCTAACACCGCGCCAATCGCGCGAAGGGCGATTGCTCGCTCGTTGAGGATCAGCGCGTCCCGCGAGCTGTGAACGATGCGCATATGGAATGATCACTCGGACCTAACAGTGGACGACCTGCTCTGGCGGCCGCCACAGGGGATCAGTGTAGACTGCTATGCCCGCTTCAGGCCGAATACGACTATCACGCTCGTGCCGTCGTCCGTCCTGGCTGTGCCGAACGCCTGACCGCGCTCAACGCGCAAAATGCGGATGCTCGGTGCACCTTCAACCTCGCCGAGAAGGGTCCCCGCAGAGTCTAACATCAGGAAGCGTGTTGGTGCGTTAGGCGGGACCATTCGTTGGATCCAAACGCCGCCGTCACGCGTTGTGACGGCGCGCTGCAGTGGTGCAAGGAACTTGGGCTGCGGCAATGCACGTCGGATAGTTGCCTCGCTGACCGATCCCTCTCGAGTGGCCCGAACTGTTTCCTTTATCGAGGAGTCGTACCAGGCCCTGGTCGATCGAATGGGTTCGTATGGAACAAGGCGATCAAGATTCAGGCGACCGGCCGCAGTAAACCTTCGGACACGCACTGATTTCGCTGGGGAGTCTGCTTCTTCCACTATCACGATATGCGAGCCACTCGGGGCTACGGCCAACACGCCGCGCTGGCCGGGAAGACGAATGCGCATCGCGAGCCCACGTGAGCCGCTGACCGGAACACCTTCGTCCGCTATGCGGATGTGCGCGATTGTGTCGATCCGACCGCTGTTCTCGGCAACGAGGATCGGAAATGAATTTGACGGCGATCGAGTTGGTCCTGGTTCGACAAGCCAGGAACTGGTGGACAAAGGCCGCGCCGCCGAGCCCCACGTTGACTGCACAGAGCGGACGAATTTGCCTGTTCGATCGAACAATTGAACTCGTCGCAGCCCGTCATCGTAGATCCATAGGGAGTCAGCGAACCATCCTGCGCGAGCAGGCATTTGGAATTCTCCCGGTCCGGATCCCTTTCTTCCGAAACGGCTAAGCAAGTGACCGCGAAGGTCATAACGGGCCACGTACTGCGCACCAGGCTGCAGAACAAAGAGCGTGCTGTCTCTGACTTCAATGTCCGGTACGATACCGGTCAAAACCGTATCGTCGTCGCCGCCGATGCGGAGACGCTCGACAAGATGATACAGAGGGACTTGCTGCAGATCGCGCGCGCCGCGGCGCCAGCCTGCATCGACGGGCCGCATCGACAGCGCGGAGAACGAAATCGTTAGGCCTAACAGCAACGAGTTCGCTAATCGCGCGTGCCGTCCTACGCGATTCCCGAAGCGCCGATCTTGAGCTTCTCGCCTCTCCATAGTCCGCGTCGTCTACCGCAAGGCGCAACGCTATCACAAAGCAGCTGGCCATTCCAGGTTTACTGCGATGGCGGTGCGCGAAGCTCCGGCTTAGTGAAGGACCAGTGCGAGTGGATCGTGCGCCACTTTCCGTCGATGCGGCGAAAGACCG
>CBQVAZ010000680.1:0-2431 GCA_967720205.1 uncultured Gemmatimonadaceae bacterium
CGCGTAATCGCGTATAGGATCAGCCCGACCAGCCCGCCCACCAGGGTCCCATTGATCCTGATGAACTGGAGATCTCGCCCAATCGCGAGCTCGATGCGGCGCGACGTCGCCGTCGGATCCCAGCCGCGCACGGTGTAGGCGATCAGATCGCCGACTTCGGACTGATAGCGCTCCACGAGTGCGAGCACGCCGTTTCGCAGCCAGTCCTCGACGCGCGAGAGCAGCGCCGGATCCTCCAGGATCGCGCCGCCCAACCGCGCCAGAGCGTTCGCGATCGTATCGACGTCGGACTCCTCTGCGCGCTCGGCACGGCGCACTAGCGCCTGCTTCGTATCCTTCCAAATAGACGACGAGAAGTGCCTAACGGCATCAGCGCTTAACAGCTCCTCCTTCAGCTGCTCGGCACGTGCCATGACGTCGGGCGAGTTGTGCAGATCGTCGATGAAGCGTTTGAGGGCCGCATCAAAACGCAGGCGCAGCGGATGCTCCCTCTCATCGCGGATCTCAGTGAGCGTGTTCTCGATCCCGTTAACGACCTTCTCGAAGATCTTGTTGTCGACGGCGCCCGGGACCCACCACGGCGTCTCGCGTTCGATTCGCTGTCGAATCACATCCTCGTTTTCGGTAACGGCGCGCGCGGCGAGACGGATCGCTTCGTCCAGTAGCTCTTGGTGACGATTCCCAGCTGTGATGACAGACAGCGCCTTGGCCACCATCGGCGCGACGCGTGCGCTGCGGATGCGATCCGCGAGCGCGGAGTCGATCATCGCTTGAACGTCGTCGTCGCGCAGCGACTCGGCAGCCGTGACCAACGCGCGTGCTGCGTGCCCAGCGACGAGACGACTGTTGGCCGGATTGCTGAGCCAACGCGCGAGACGCTCGCCGAGCCGGCCGTCCCGGAGGCGGACCTCGACGACCTGACGATTCAGGAAGTTGCGCTGGACGAACGCGCCCAGGACCTGGCCAACGCGGTCCTTGCGCGCCGGAATGATCGCCGTGTGCGGAATCGGGATGCCTAACGGGTGCTTGAACAAGGCCGTGACGGCGAACCAATCGGCCAGACCGCCGACGAGAGCGGCTTCTGTAAATGCCTGCACCCACGCCAGCCACGGGTAGCGTCCCTTGAAAACGAGCGACAGGGCAAAGACGACAGCCGCCGCGACGAGCAGTCCCGCCGCGCGTGCCTTCATCCCCGCCAGCTGGCGCGCGCGCTGCTGCTCGTCGAACGCCGTCAGCGGTTGCCCGAGCGCACCGTCAACTGCCTTGCTGGCAGCGACGTTAGGCTGCTCGCTTTGCGTCGCCGTTAGGTTCGCGGGGTCCTTTGTCGCCGCGCCGTTCACTCTGCCAGCCGCACCCGCGAGACGTCGATGAGGTTGATTGGCGTTCCTTTGGGCGCATCGACGTAGACGATACCAGGACGCCCTTGCACTTCCACGGCAATCAGGGCGAGCACGCGATCTCCAACAGTGTACATGCGCGTCATTCCATCCGGCTTGCCCGGCTGAATGTTTTTGAAGCGTCTCAATAGAGCCGCGTCGAAGACATCGCGAAACTCAGCAGCGTTCACCGATGAGTCCCAGATCGAGAGCCAAGCGAGCGCTTCTCCGCGGCCAAGATCAATGAGCTGATAACGGTCGCCATCCCAACCGGCGGCGCCGCGGACTGAAGCCGACTGATCCTTGAGATACTCGTAAAGCAAGAGTCGCGTCTCGAATTCGCCGAGGTTGTTTTCGTAGATAACCTTGCCGACGCGAGGCGGCGGGAGCGTGATGTCCGTCGGATCGTCGCGACTCTCGAAGAACCGCTCGGGATGAATGACCTGCTCCGTCGATGCGGGAACGTTCTGCAGGAGATTCGCGTTAGGCCGCTTCTCCTTGGCGCGGCGGATGAACTCGGCGCCGCTCAGATATGGGAAGAGCAGCGTCTCCTGTATCACGAACGGTGCACGAGAGAAGAGCGGCATCGATTCGTTGCCCTGCCGGATCAGATCGCGCACACGATCCCAGGTGCCTGGCAGCGCTGTCGTGAGCGCGCGCGCGCCGATCATGGCGGACATCTGTTCAAAGATCGCCTGTCCTTCGAAGAGTGACTGCGCGGCAACCTGGCGATCGTTGTTTCCCTTCAGTTTCTGAAGCGAGTCGAGATTGAAATACTGATCCTGCAGCGCGTGAACGAGTTCGTGGCTGACCGTCACATCGATGAGCGCTGGGTCCGCGCCCTCCACGACGTACAGCACCTTCGTTGACGGATCGTAGTAGCCCGCGATCTGCTCGGTCAGCAATGCAACCATGAACGTGCGGAGATTGAGCGTATCGGGGATGAGACCGAAGCGCTTGTACGTTCGCTCCTGGCCTGTCAGCTCCTCGGCGGGCATCTCGGTCGCGAGCTTCTCGTCCAGAAACTTCCGCACCTCATCCTTGGTGCGCATTTC
>CBQVAZ010000681.1:0-2431 GCA_967720205.1 uncultured Gemmatimonadaceae bacterium
CTGCTGCGCCGATTGCCAGTGCAAGATCAGGACAGAGTCGTTGTGATGTCGACGTATCGTGATCCCGCCGTGGAATTCGGGACGTTGCGTCGTGACGTGGATGAAGTGCGGCGCGTGAGTCGCACGATGCGCGACCTCGCCGCTGTCGCACACTGGGGTTCGACTCCTGGCCCGCTCGTCGACGGCGACCGGTCGCTGGTTCTCAATCGAGCCGTCGTATCAGGCAACTTCTTCGATGTGCTGGGCGCTCGTGCCGCGGCGGGCCGCTTGCTGCACGCGGAAGACGAGCTGGTCGGAGCAAAGCCGGTCATCGTGCTGAGCTATCAGTCATGGCAGCGCGAGTTCGGCGGCGATCCTGAAATCGTCGGTAGGTATCTCATTGAGCCGTACTCGCAATGGCGATATGAGATCATCGGCATCGCGCCGGCTGGACTCGATTATCCAGCTGGCGCCGGCTACTACCTATCGTGGTCGAACTCCGGGAACATGGCCGTTACAGCTTTAGCGCGGCTGGCACCTAACGCGACGAGCGAAATGGCCCGTGCCGAGTTTCTCTCGATCGTTCAGAGCCGCGCGCCTGAGCGGGACCTCGTCGGGGCTCATGTCTTTGCACTCCCGCAGGCAGTGTTAGGCGATGTGCGTCCCGCTCTTGTCGTTATGACGGCAGCAGTCGCGCTACTTCTACTCATCGCCTGCGTGAATGTCGGCAATCTCCTGCTGCTGCGAGCGTCTTCCCGCCTGCGCGAGTTCGCGGTGCGCCGAGCGCTTGGTGCGACGTACGGCGATGTGGTTCGGCAGCTTGTCGTAGAAGCTTGCTGTCTGGCGGTAGCCGGCGGACTGCTCGGTTTGTTGTGCGGGAATGGCTTGCTGCAGGCTCTCGTCGCGTTCGCGCCGCAACGGCTTCCGCGAACAGATCTGATCGCGCTCTCCGGTGTTCCTGTTCTTGTCGCGGTTGCAGTAACTGGCATCGCTGTTCTTGTGTTCGGCGTCGTTCCGTCGCTCATCGCCGCTCGAGGGGATGTAGAGTCGGCGCTGCGGTTCAGCGTGCGCTCGGGAAACGAGAGTCGCGGGCGACGCCACGTTAGGCAGCTCCTCGTCGCATCGCAGGTCGCGCTCGCGCTCATCCTCCTCGCTGGTGCTGGCCTTCTGGCCCGCAGCCTGGCGCGGCTGCAGCAAATCGACCTCGGATTCAATGCGGGGCATCTATCGATCATCGCGTTCTCCTGGCCCGCGACGCGCTACGATTCAATTCCGAAAAAGTTGTACCCCGTGGGCGAGCAGCTCATGCCGCGCCTGCGTGGCATTCCAGGCGTCCTCTCCGTAACACCGGTGGTGGCTCAGCCATTCGTCGGAGCGAACGTCCTTCTCGGCAGAATGGATGTCGAACGCCAGTCGCCCTCCGAAAGAGCAACGAATCCCCTCGTGCCGATGGAGCTCGGCGGATCGGAGTATTTCCGCACATTGGGCGTTCCTATTCGGCGTGGTCGCGGCTTTCTCGACTCCGACAACGAACAGGCGCCTCCGGTGGCTGTCGTTAGCGAGGCGATAGCTCGGCGGTGGTGGCCTAACGAGGATCCGATCGGAAAGCGGATAAAGTTCTGGAGCCGCGACACGCTCACATGGCGTACGATCGTCGGCGTGGCCGGTGACATCCGCTACCGCGAACTGCGTAACGCCAATCCCAGCGTGTACCTGCCGTGGCGGCAATCGTACTGGCAGGCCTCCTTGGCCCTGCGCACGTCGGGGGAATTGGGCGCAGTAATGCCGGCCGTGAAGCGCGAGCTCGCGGCCGTTGATCCGCAGCTGAATCTCTGGTTTTCGCGTACGCTCGATGACCTGCTCGATGCGCCACTCGCGCAGCCACGCATGAGCGCGACGCTGCTATCAGCGTTCGGACTGGTGGCGTTACTGCTCGCGGCGATCGGACTGTACGGCGTTATGGCGTCACTCGTACGCGAGCAGACCCGCGAGCTCGGCATTCGCATGGCGTTAGGCGCGACACGGCAGCGTGTCCGTGGCGCGGTGCTGCGCCGCGCTCTCGTTGTGACGACAGCCGGCGCTGTAGTCGGTCTCGCCGGCGCGCTCAGTACGTCGCGGCTGCTCACCAAGCTGCTATACGAGGTATCCCCCACCGACCCGGTGACTCTCCTCGGCGTTTCCTTGCTGCTCCTCGGCGTCGCCATCTTGGCCGCTTACATACCCGCTCGTCGCGCAACGCTGATAGATCCCGTCAAGGCTCTGCGCGCCGATTAGAGTCTCTCGTTAGGCCCACAGGAACGCCGGATGATCCTCGCCCGTCAGCGCGCGGATCACACGCTCGTACACGCGCGCACCGCGATCGCCATTCGTGAACACAGCCATTGCTTTCATCTCACCCGGATCGGCGAAGAAAATATTCTTGAAGCCGGGGTTGTCCCCCCACTGCCAGGCG
>CBQVAZ010000682.1:0-2426 GCA_967720205.1 uncultured Gemmatimonadaceae bacterium
AGGATCCGCTCGACGAACACTCCGGGGACATACGTGAACGTCGGAAAGCGGTGCAGCTCGCGCAGCGTGTAGCTCGGAGCGTACAGCGATTCGCGCGGACAGCCCATGAGGCAGCGGCCGAGCTGTGTGCACGCGCCGCGCTCACCTTTCGCGTGCGTGAGAACGGCGACGCGCGAGCGCCCAAGGTACACGCCTAACGCGTTCACTTTCTGCCGTTTACGCGTGTACGCTGTGAGCAGCTGCCCCGAGTGTGCGTCTAGCGGTAAGGGCGCATCGTACTCAGCTGTCATCGGCGAGAAGCGCTCGAGATCGTCGCGTTCCGCGGCGATGCTGATGCGCCGCGCAACGGTGGCGTAATGCGGCTGGAGGTCGCCTAACGAAAGTGGAAAAGCGGCGAGGTCGCGCTCATCGAGCTCGTAGGATCCACCGGTCCAGGCTTCGGCGAGTCCGCCGCGCGCGAAGGAGACCAGCGGATCGAAGCCACGCGACGTCAGCGACCACGCCGGCGGCTGTCGAAACACATAGCCTTTGCTCGGTGGAAATCCGTATGGCTTGGACACCGGACCCGGATACACGACGTACTCGCTCCGCTCACCGAGGATGGCAGTGAGGGGATCCTCGAGCTGCTCCTTAAGCTGAGCATACGTAGCATCGGGAAGGGGCGCCGCGGGTCGTTCGTATCCGACGTCGAGAAGCGTGACCTCCTCACCACGTTCGAGTACGGTGAGCGCGTAGTGAACGCCGCTCGCGCCCGAACCGATGACGAGGTGTCGCGCCATCAGGCAGATTGGCGCGATGACTTCGCGCCCAGCACGAGATGGGCGGGAGCACAGATCACGGCGGCGAGCAACGCGCGCAGCGCCCAGACTGTTCCCGCACCGGCGAGGGCGAGCCATGCAGCCGCGGCGGCCGATGTACGCGCCCGATCGTACGCGGCATGCGTCGCGCCGTGCGTCTCGAGCAGCGCGAGCATCAGCGTTAGGCGGCGCCGCAGGTCGCCATAGGGCCGTGCGAACCGCGCGTACGTATCCGCCAGTGAAGTGAGGGCTGGACTCGTTGCCGCGAAGCCCACGAGCCACGCGTCGAAACGATCGTAGGAGCCGATACGCCAATCCCCGATCGCCGCGTGATACCGGTCGCTGATTTCGCTGGGGAAGGACGGCGAGCCGAGGTAGGACGCGAACGTTCGCGCTTCCCTGACTTCCCGTTCGTTAGGCATTCAGCGGCTCGGCGAGCATCGCCTCCAGAGAGACTTGCGGAACCGGCAGCGCCACGCTGGGCGGTGCTGGTTCGGCGACGGCGTCGTTGGCGAAGACGACGAACTGCCCCGCGCTCACGGGAAGGAGCGAACCAGCGAACGCAGCAGCAAACGCGAGCGACCTGCGCAGGGCTCCGAGCGGAAGGGTCATCGGCGTACGTGGAGCAAGGCCGCGCGCGCGCCGGATCGCCGCAAAGAGCTCGCGCATCGTCAGCACCGTCGGCCCGCCCAGGCCGATGTGCCCCTGCACCGCGACTGGTAACGCCGCGACGCAGAGCAGAACCTTGGCGATATCGCTGACATGAATAGGCTGTGCACGCACATCACCCTGACCGGGCAGCAGCGGAACCGCAAGTGTCGCCAGCCGCTCCAGCCCCTGTTGATTCGGACTCCGCGGCCCGAAGACCATCGTCGGCCTAACGATTGTGTACGGAACTCCGCCGGCGGCGACGATGCGTTCTGCCCTCGCCTTGCTCTGTGGGTACTCGGCCCAGCGCTGATCCGCGTAGCCCGCCGACACAGAGCTCACGAAGACGAAATGACGCGCGCCGGCCGCTGCCGCGGCAGCGAGGAGCCGGCTCGTCGCATCCACGTTCATGCGCTGCATTTCGGCCGCGTTCGCGGTCCCCGTGGCTGCGGCGAGGTGCAGGACCACGGCACCCGGTTCTATCGCGTCGGGCGGGGTGGCGTCGCCAGACAGGTCCGCGCGCACGAGGCGCCATGAAGGATGCGTGACACTGGTGTCGAGGCGCGCGGGATCGCGCAGCAGCAGCGTTACGTTGCGCGCGCCAGCAGCGGCGAGCTGCGCGGTTACGCGTCGTCCGATGAAACCGCTAGCACCCGTTAGGCAGAGCGGCGGCAGCGGCGTCACAACCAGTCGATCCGCTGCTCCCTACAACGTCGAGCGGCGGCTCAGCGCTCCTTCGGGGGCCCTCGGTGCGGCCACTTCGCGCCACAGCTTCCATCGCACGCGGAATACGCCTTTGATGTCGTCCCACGCCGTCTTCACGATCTTCACGCGGCTGTCATCGTCTTCGATCCAGCGCACGGGAATGTCCGCGATGCGATAACCACGCTTTTCGGCGAGCGTGAGCAGCTCGGTATCGAAGAACCAGCTTTGATCCTCGACTTCTGGAACGAGCGCCGCGCACGCATTCCGGCTGATCGC
>CBQVAZ010000683.1:0-2426 GCA_967720205.1 uncultured Gemmatimonadaceae bacterium
GACGACGTTGCCCTTTCCCTGCCGGCTGACGCGCACGACGCGCACGTTCTTCTCCTCGGCGATCGCCGCCGAACGGTCGGTGCTGTTGTTGTCGAAGACGACGATGGAGGCGTCGGGACAGCTCGCCCGCACGTCGTCGATGACCTTGCCGATCGTCGCTTCCTCGTTGTAGCAGGGCAGGAGTACCGCTGTCCGAGGAGGGTCCGTCTGGGCGCGCTGTGGTGAAGATCCGACGTCTGACCTCCGGCCGATGGATGACTCGGCGCGGCGACGATACTAAGCGTCGTGAAGGCGTCGACGTCGAGGTGAAGGACGCGAAGCGGGCGCAAAAGCGATCCAGTCGCGCATGGACAATCGACCGAATCGCGACGGGCATCAGACGCTACTTCCATTTGGCCGTGTTCGACTTCGTCGCAGTCGGGCTCACCTATGCCCTGGCGCTAGCGCTACGAACAGGCGCGCCGCCTTCGGTGCTTGAACCTCAGATCGCACCGCAATCGATCGCTGTCGCTTTCGCTGCCGGGGTTCTGCAGGTCGTCGGGAACCTCTTGTTCGCGGTGTACTGGCGCGACTGGAGCGCGGCTGCGCTCGAGGACATGGTGGCTCTCGTGAAGTCGTCGGCACTCGTCGTCGCTGCGCTGTTGGCGTTCAACTTTGGAACGGACGCCCACTGGATCCCTACCGGAGCGATCCTGGCCGGTGGCAGTCTCAGCATCTTCGTGGAGACCGCGCTCCACCTCAGGCCTCGTTGGCCGCAGATCGCACGCGCCGCGCTCGGCCGTCACAATAACGCAGAAAGCGTGATCGCATACGGAGCCGGCCGTCTGGGCCAGCTACTCGCGGCGGACATCGCCCACGGCGGTCGCGACTATCGCATCACGTGTTTCGTCGACGACGACCCGCGTAAGAGCGGCTCGTACGTCCGCGGCATCCGCGTGGCAGGTCGCGCCGTCGATCTTCCCGAGCTCATTCAGCAATACGGCGCGTCCAGCGTTGTGATCTCGATCGCGAATCCGCCCGCGGGCCTCGTTCGCCGCGTGATGGACATCTGCGAGGCGAGTGACGTACGCATCAGGCGTGTTAGCGGGTTCTCACTTCTTCGCGGCGACACAACACCGCTGCAGGCAATCGGCATCGAGGAGCTCCTCGCGCGCGAGCCGGTCGATCTTGCGGGTCGTGCGACGCGCGAGAACTACGGGGACAAACGCATCCTGATCACCGGCGCAGCCGGTTCGATCGGGAGCGAGCTGGCGCGACAGCTGATCCGCCTCTCACCGGGACGGCTGTTCCTGTTGGACACGAGCGAGAGCGGTCTGCACGACGTCAATCAATCCTTGGGGTCCACCGAGGCAGCGGAGATCGTGCTCGGCGATATACGCGACCGCGGCTGGCTGTGTTACGCATTCGAGCAGCTGCGGCCACAGGTCGTCTTTCACGCCGCTGCCTACAAGCATGTCCCGATCCTCGAGCGAACGCCCCTACCCGGCCTCGCGACGAACGTGATGGGGACAGCGAACGTGCTTCAGGCTGCGGCTGCGGTGGGAGTGGAGAGGTTGGTGTTCGTGTCGACGGACAAAGCGGTCGAACCGACCAGTGTTCTTGGCTATACGAAGCGCTTTGGCGAGCTTCTCACCATCGCAAACGCCAGACGCCATGCCAAGGATTACGCGGTCGTCCGCTTCGGCAACGTCCTCGGCTCGGCGGGTAGCGCCGTGCCGATCTTCACGAACCAGATCGATCAGGGTGGCCCGGTGACGGTGACGCATCCCGAAGCCACGCGATACTTCATGACGATCGAGGAGGCAGTGGGTCTCCTCATCGAGGCGGGCGGGATCGCCACTTCCGCGGACGTGCTCGTGCTCGACATGGGTCAGCCGGTGTCGATCGCGGAGCTCGCGCAGCGCATGATCCGCCTCAGGGGGCTCCGCAGTCCCGCCGACATCGAGATCCGTTACGTCGGTCTGCGACCGGGGGAAAAACTCCATGAGCAGCTGGTCTGGCCCGAGGAGCGTGCGGTGGGCACGTCGCATCCACGGATCATGCGCGTCGAGAATGGGGCAGTACCTTCGGTCGAGACACTCGAGGACGCGCTCCGCGCGATCGACGACCGCGTTAGCGAACACGACGTCGAGGGCGCGCTGGACGTGCTGACTGCCGTCATCGGAGTTGACCGCCCGGCGCAAGCCGCGAGCGTGCCTGCCAACTGACCATCCTCGTCACGGGCGCCACGGGCATCGCCGGTCGCCACATCCTTGAGGCTCTGACACAGCGCGGAGTTCCAGTACTGGGTGTCTCCAGGCGGCCCGCGCCCGGTGGTCACAGTGCCGACATCTCAGAACCGTTAGCGATCGAGCGCCTCCCAGACTTTGCGGGTGTGGTCCATTGCGCCGGACTCACGCCACGAGTGAGAGCGTTGAAGTGGGCCG
>CBQVAZ010000684.1:0-2424 GCA_967720205.1 uncultured Gemmatimonadaceae bacterium
GGTGATGAGCTGCAAAAGAACACGCGGCAGGTGGAACAACGCACCTTCAAGCTCGTCAATGGGGTATGGACAGACGTTCGACAAACCCCAACGATGCGCACCGTGCAAGTGAAGCCGTTTTCACCGCTGTACTTCGAGCTCGTGCAACAGCTGAAGGGTCTCGGTCCGACGCTCGCGTTAGGTGAGCGCGTGATCGTGGCCGGGCGTGCTGTGGCGATCGAGTTCGCGTCGACCGGGTTGGAGCGCATGTCGGACAGCGACCTGCGCAGCGTGGTCGCAGCCTGGTAGTCATGAACGACACCGAGCTGGAGCGGCTGTTCAAGGCGTACCATGTGCCGCTGGTGCGGTACCTGACGCGCCGGCTCGGCGACCGTGACTGGGCGGAAGAGGTCGCGCAGGAGACCTTCCTGCGCGCCCTCCGCCAGACGAACCTAACGAACGAACGGGCGTGGCTCTTTGCCGTGGCGACGAATCTGGTGCGAGACGACGCGCGAAAAGAGGATCGCCGGAGGCAACGACTGCGGCTTCTAGCTGAAGAGACACGCGATGCACAGATCGAATCAGCAGAGACCGCTCTGGAACGAGCCCAGGAAGCCGCGCAAGCTCGGAAGGCCATAGATGGATTGGTAGAACGAGACCGGTTGGCGCTGCTGATGCGGGAAGAAGGATTGAACTACGAAGAGATCGCGGAAGCCCTGGGGTTATCGCTAGGATCAATTGGTACGACGCTGGCGCGTGCGCGACGCAGACTCGTGGAGTCGTACGAAGCGATGCAACGTGACACGCAGAGCGGCGTTGGAGGTGGACATGCAGCATCTTGACGAAGGAACCATTCATGCGTGGCTGGACGGCGCGCTCGCACCTAACGAGGCGAGTGCAGCCGAGGCTCACGTCGCCGCTTGCGAGGAATGCGCGCGAGCCGTTGCGGAGGCGCGTGGTTTGATCGCCGCGTCTTCACGGATCCTCGGCGCGCTGGACGACGTCCCCGCCGTGCAAGGCTCGACGGGCGCGTTGAGCCTTCCTCTGACTCGGACGCGCCGCCGCTCCTGGGTGCGTCGCGGTGGCCTGGGCTACGCAGTAGCTGCGACGGCGCTGCTCGCTGTCGGTACGACGCTCGTGTGGAGCAAGCTTTCGCCTGACGTCGCGATGGATTCTCGCGTGTCGGCCGTTGACGAAGCGGCGCCCGCGCCACAAGCGGTTACCACGCAGCCGTTGATGGATACATTGGCCGCCGCGGGGGCGGAGCGTAAAGCCGTGTCAGCGCCACCCACGGCACGGAATCTCTCGCGTGACGCTGCAGCGGACACGAAGAACGTCGCTCCGACGGCGACGAGAGCGAAGTTGAGCGCGAAGGAGTCGCAGCCGCCGAAGGAGGAGCTCGCAATAGATCGCGTTGTTCAGCTTCCCGGCGCGATGCCGCGTCCAGCCGCGCCGACGTCAACGCCGCCCGTTAGGCAGCAGACTGATGTCAAGGCGCTCGGCGAAGCGGCCGCGAACGCGCGTCCGGCACAGGTGCTGGGGCGCGTCCTGGATGCAGCGACCGGTGCGCCAGTTGCTGGTGCGATCGTCAGTATGGACACAGCACGCGTTTCCGCACGCACGGACAGCGCAGGCAAGTTCCAGCTCCAGCCTGTGCCGTTAGGCAACCAGACCGTCAGTGTGCGCGCGCTGGGCTATCAACAGGCGCAGCACCCGGTCGCGGTCGCCGCGAGCGACACTGTGCAGCTCGCGTTCGCGCTACAGAAATCCACGGTCGCTCTGGAGCAAGTCGTAGTGACGGGCACCGCCGCGGCGGCCGGTGCGCAACAGGACAGGCGTGACGCCCCGCGTCTGCGACGAGAGGCTGAGCGATCGAGCGTCGCGGGCGTCAGCGGTTGTTACACGCTGCGCGCGATCGCTCGGGACAAAGTGCGCGACGAGGATCGAGCGCTGGTCGCGTCCCTGCCGACGCGCGTACAACTCGAGAGCGAGCTTGTCGATCGCTCACGCGCCAACGAGTTGTCAGCGAACCGCGCGCGCACTATCGCTGGAAGCGTGCTGGCAGAATCGTGGCGCCTGGTTGCCGATTCGCTCGAAATCACTTTCGCAGATGGTGATCGTCGTCACGTGCTGCGTTTTGGGCGGCGCGATGCGCGCTGGATCGCCGACCTTGCAACGCTCGAGCCCTGTTGAGCTCGTTAGGTATTCTGTAGGTCTCAAGCGAGCAGAACCACTCGCGAGCGGCGTGATCATTGCGTTCTCACATCGCGAAAGACTCAAGACGAGGTGTGAGATATGGCACAGGTCACAGATGTGGTCTGCGGAATGATTGTCGATTCCGAAACGGCCCCTGCACGCTCTACGTTTGAAGGCACGACGTACTACTTCTGCACGCCGGAGTGTCGCGATCAGTTCGAGGCGAATCCCTCGCGCTATACGTCGCAC
>CBQVAZ010000685.1:0-2417 GCA_967720205.1 uncultured Gemmatimonadaceae bacterium
TCGAGCACGGACCGGAGGGTACGATCATCGGCGTCGCACGATCCGTGAAGCTGAGCGATCTGAGCGAGCCGGAACACCCGCTCGTATACCACAACTTTGCCCACGGCGGATATCTCGCCGGCATGACAGCCGTTGTGCGCGCGTCAGTTCCCGCAAGCGCCGTCATTGCGGCGGCCCGAGCTGCCGTCAAGGAACTGGACCCTTCGCTTCCCGTGTCCAATGCACGCGCGCTCAGCGAACGCGTCGCCGAGTCGTATGGCACGCGAAGCTTTGCTACAGGAGTCCTCAGCGCCTTCGCTGCGTTATCCCTTCTGATCGCACTGTTAGGCGTATACGCGGTGATGAGCTACGTCGTGAGCACGCGCACGAGGGAGATCGGCATCCGGCTGGCTCTCGGCGCCGCGCGATCCACAATCTCTCGCATGGTGCTGCGCGACGGAGTACTTCTCGCAGGAATCGGACTGGCGATCGGCGTGCTCGCGTTCTTCGCCCTGGGGAGGCTGTTGCGCGCGCTGCTGTATGGTGTGAGCATGTACGATGTAACTGCGTTAGGAGCAGGCATCGTGTTGATCGGCGTGATCACGCTCTTGGCGTCGTACCTTCCCGCACGACGTGCCGTGCGAGTCGATCCGCTCACGACGATGCGCGCCGAGTAGATGGAAGAAAGAACCGTTGTTTTCAAGATCGGCGGTATGCGCCTAACGGGCGTGGCTGCCGTTGTCGCGCTCCTCGCAGTACTCGCATTGATCGGCATTCTGATTTTCTATATGAGGCCGACGCTGCGGATGTCGCTCTCAGCAGCTCTCTGGATAGTCCTGACAGTTTACTGGACTGCGGCAGCGCGCAAAGCCGCGTCAGCGACGAGAGCCGAATCGCGCGAATCGCGTCGGCTGCATACGAGCCTGCTGTATGCCTCGCTGTTGCTCCTATTTGTGCCGGTGCCAGGGCTCCGAGCGCGTTTCGTGCCTCTGCGCCATGCGATCGTCGCCACAGGTTTCATGGTGCAGACCGCGTCGTTCTTGCTGGCGATGTGGGCGCGAAAATACCTGGGCCGCAATTGGAGCGGCGCGATCAGCGCCAACGTCGATCATACGTTGATTCGCACGGGACCTTATCGACTCGTGCGACACCCCATCTACAGCGGCCTGATCGGGATGTATGTCGGAACCGCGCTCGTGTCGGGCGAGCTGCACGCGCTAATCGCGGTTGTTATGGTCGTGACCGCGTATTGGCGCAAAATCAAAATGGAAGAACGGCACCTCCTCACGCTCTTCGGCGCCGAATACGATGACTACCGCCGCCGATCGTGGGCGCTCATCCCCGGTCTCTATTGACATAACGACGCTTCACGCGCGCGTCGAACGCACGCTCGAGCAAGCCCGGGAGAATGACACCGGCTTGGCCTGTTAGGTGCGCCACGTTGTCCGCCTGAGCCTGTCCATCCATCGATACGTTCACAACGGCGACGAAGGCGCGACGCGACGCGGCGAGCCACGGCAATGAAGCGGCCGGTTGCACCAGGTTGGACGTCCCAACCGAGAGAAAGAGATCGCACGACTCGGCCGCGGCGAACGCGCGTGCGAGGTGAGTCTCGGACAATTGTTCGCCGAACCAGACGATGTCCGGCCGAAGCATCGATCCACAGCTGCAGGACGGTGGAAATACAGGCTCCTCCGTCGACCACTCTCGCTTCGCATGGCACGCGTTGCATCGGGCACGTCGGATCGATCCGTGCAGCTCGATTACTTCTGTTGATCCGGCTGACTGATGCAGCCCGTCGACGTTCTGCGTTATGAGAACCGTGCCGGGCACTCGACTCTGGAGCTCGGCGATCGCTTTGTGGCCTTCGTTAGGTGCTGCGCGGTCCACGAGCTCGCGACGCCACCTATACCAGTCCCAAACCGTCTTGGGATCTCGGGCAAACGCGTCCGGAGAGGCGAGATCCTCCGGGCGAAAGCGCGACCACAATCCTGTTTGCGCCTCGCGAAAGGTCGGAATTCCTGACTCAGCGGAAATCCCCGCGCCAGTGAGCACTGCGACCCGCGTCGCCGTCCGCAACCGCTCGGCGACGCGGTCCAGATTCGTCACACGTGTTCCATTAGATCAGGCCTTAGACCTCATTGAGTTGTAAACCTCGCCCGCATGACTACTCCTGTCCAGCGCGTGCTCATCAGATACATTCGTCTCCCTCATGTCACGAGCGAAAATCCGCGTAGCAGTGTTAGGCGCCGGCGCGTGGGCGCGCTTCGCTCACATCCCCGGGTACAAGCGCGACGTTCGCTGCGAAGTGGTCGCTGTTTGCGATCCACAACGCGACCTCGCGGAAGCCACTGCGCGCGACTTCGGAATTCCCGACGTCGCTACAGACCATAGAGAAGTCATTTCGCGCGCCGACGTGGACCTGATCGACGTCTGCA
>CBQVAZ010000686.1:0-2414 GCA_967720205.1 uncultured Gemmatimonadaceae bacterium
ACCGGCTTCAACTTCAATCAGAAGACGACGCACAACTGGGCACTCACAGCAGGGATCAGCCTCGGGTTCTAACGCGGCTAACCAGAGCAGTCATTACGGGCCGTCCTTCGAGGCGGCCCGCTTTATTTTGGCGACCTGATGGGCGAGCTAGCGCGGCCAGCGACGGCCACTTAGCTCTCCCGCATGCTGCTACCTGGTCTTCTCCTCTTTCAGCTCGCGATCGCTCAGGACGGCGCATCGCGCGTCTTCGTCGGTCGGGCCTCGCGACTCGACGTCGCCGCACGCCGTATCGACACCGTCGTCACCATCGACGGATCGCTGACGGAGCCCGTGTGGGCCGCGGCATCGCTGCTCACTGGCTTCTCGCAGTTCTCTCCCGTGGATGGCCGGCCCGCCGCGGACTCCACCGAAGTTTTGGTCTGGTACTCGCCGACGGCGATCTACTTCGGCATCCGCGCCTTCGCACCGCCGGGGTCAGTGAACGCGAACCTCGCCGACCGGGACAAGATCACGGCCGACGATCACGTGCAGATCATGCTGGGCACGTTCAATGACCAGCGGCAGGCCTTCGTATTCGCCGTCAACCCGTTAGGCGTTCAGGCCGATGGTACTCTGAACGAAGGGCAGAGCGTGCAGCGCGGAAGCGGGACGATGGGCAGCGGCGCGGGAGCGCGCGATCCAGCCGACTTGAGCGCCAATTTCGTCTTCGAGTCGAAAGGGCACCTGACCGACTTCGGCTATGAAGTGGAAGTTCGCATTCCGTTCAAGAGCCTGCGCTATCAATCGCAGGAGGTGCAGGACTGGGGGCTTCACGTCGTTAGGCAGGTGCAGCGCCTCGGCGCTGAGGATAGCTGGGCGCCGGCGCGCCGCGGCGCCGCGTCCTTCCTGGCGCAGGGTGGACGCCTCAGGGGCCTGCGCGGTCTCTCGCGCGGCGTGGTGCTGGAAACGATTCCCAGCGTCGTGTACAAGACCGGACGAGAGTGCGCCGCGGGTCCTTGTGATCGCGTAACGGACGGTCCTGACTACGGCCTCAATCTCAAGTGGGGTCTGACGAACAACCTCACGCTGAACGGCACGGTCAATCCCGACTTTTCGCAGGTAGAAGCCGACGTCGGCGCGCTGCAATTCGATCCGCGAGCCGCCGTCTTCTTTCCGGAGCGACGTCCGTTCTTCCTCGATGGCATCGAGAACTTCCAGGTCACGAACAGCCTGGTTTACACGCGGCGCATCGCCCAGCCCGACGTTTCATTCAAGCTCACGGGAAAAGCGTTAGGCACCAACCTCGCCGTTCTCTCGGCTGTGGACGACAAGTTGCAGTCGCGCACTCCGGACCCTAACGATCATCCGATCTACAACATCCTGCGACTCTCACGCGATCTTGGCTCGCAGTCGCGCTTGGGTATGGTCTACACGGATCGCATGGATGGCGACGACTACAATCGCGTAGCGGGACTCGACGGCCGTCTTGTATTCCAGAAGATGTACTCGGCGAGTTTCCAGTACGCGCACAGCTGGACGGAAGCGAACGGCAGAGCATTCAACGCTCCGATCTGGAACGCCGTCGTGCAGCGCCGCGGACGCCGTTTCAACCTCACGTATCGATTGAACGGAATCGATTCGGCATTTCGCGCCGACGCGGGTTTCATCGGACGACGTGGAATCGTCGGTGGTCGCTTCGATCACAACTTCAGTTGGTTCGGAGCTAAAGAGAAAGCGATTCAGGCGTTCACGACCGGCTTCGCGCTCGATGGAACGTGGGTGTATGACGCGTTTGTCGACGGCCGGGCGGCGCAGGACCGCAAGCTGCACTTCAACGAGAACGTGCTGTTCAAGGGCGGATGGTCCGCCGGCATGTCGGTCTTTCTCGAGTCGTTCGGCTACGACGCGGGGCTGTACCCTAACTACTACGTCGAACGTCGCACGCCCGCGCGCATTGACACGATTCCGTTCACTGGCACACCGCGTCTGTACAACGTCGACTGGGTGTTCCGACTCGATACGCCGCAGTTCGAGCGTTTCAGCGCGAACCTGTTCTACATCTTTGGCCGCGACGAGAATTTCTTCGAGTGGGCGACGGCGGACATCGCGATAGGCACCGCGCAAGTCGTGTGGCGTCCGACGGACCAGCTGCGCGTCGACGCGCAGTATCAGCATCAGGAGTACAATCGGCGCGACCGCACGACAGTCGGTCTGCGTCGCATCCCGCGACTCAAGGTAGAGTATCAAGCGTCGCGAGCGATCTTCCTGCGAGTTGTCGGTCAGTACGACTCGGATTGGGTCGACGATCTACGCGATGCCACGCGTACGGGTGGCGCGCTGCTCCAGCGGCGAAGCGACGGAACGTTCGCGCGCCTAACGGGAGAGTCGAACAACTCCTTGCGCGTCGATTGGCTCTTTTCCTGGCAGCCGACGCC
>CBQVAZ010000687.1:0-2409 GCA_967720205.1 uncultured Gemmatimonadaceae bacterium
TCATCGTACTGAGCGACCACGGTTTCAATTCATTTCAGCGCGGCGTGCACCTCAATGCCTGGCTGCGCGAAAACGGCTACCTAACGCTCAAGCCAGGCGCCTCTCCCGGCCATGAGGCCGGAGAGTTCTTCAAGAATGTGGATTGGGGACGGACGCGAGCATATGCGCTCGGGATCGGAAGCATCTACCTGAACGTGCGCGGCCGGGAGGCCGATGGCGTCGTCGATCCCGCGCAGTCGGATGCTCTGGCGCAGGAGATTGCGAGCAGCCTAACGAGTCTCGTCGACGCCGCGAGGGCAACGCCAGCCGTGCGCACAGCCAAAACGCGACGTGAGCTTTACTCCGGCGTGTATATCGAGGAAGCGCCAGACGTGATGGTCGGCTTTGCCGCAGGTTATCGTGCATCCTGGACGACCGCCCTGGGCGGAATTCCCGCCGAGCTGTTCGAAGACAACGTGAAGCGCTGGGGCGGGGACCATATCATCGACCCCGAGCTTGTCCCTGGAGTACTGTTCATGAACCGCGGCTTCGATGCTGCCGGTGCGCGCCTTACCGATCTCGCTCCGACGATACTCCGCGCGCTCGGTGTCCCGGTGCCGGCTGTCATGGAAGGACGCAGCCTAGTCTCAGCATGAGCCGACCTTGCGCTGAAGGAGACAACACAATTTCGCGATACGCTGGCAAAGAGTTCGATTGCGGATAACGCCTAACGCATGCGCCCGGTGATGCTCGCACCCAAACAGAAACGCCGACTTGTATTCGTCGTGCAAGCCATCCTCATCCTGCTTTTGATGGCTACCTGTACCTGGCTCTATAGCGTCCGCGGGTATGGCAAACTAGGCGGATGAAAGACCGCGATGGATATGCCGCATAGACAGCCAGGTCCGACCTTTTCGTCTGCGCCCGCCTAACGTGCGAGTGCGCGTGGTTGGCCCGTAGATGCAGCTCGCAGGCACCCGCGCGCGCAGCTCGCTCGCCCGCGCGGCGACACCGGTTCCGCAGCGTTTTTTCAGGCGGCAAACTACGTCGCTTGGCCGCGTGCGCGTGCCCCTTCGAATGGCGTATGTTTGCGGAGACGGCCTCGCGTTGATCCCCCGGGGAGCTGATGGACCAGAGCGCAAAGACGCTTGTTAACCTGTTGCAGCACAGTGTGTTGGCCCGTAACGACGGCGTAGCCGTCGAGGAGGGGTCTTCCAGTGGGTTAGCGTTGTCGTATCGCGCGCTCGATGACTTGTCGGATCGAGTCCGCGACTATCTCGTAGCGGCCGGTGTGCGGCGAGGGGATCGGGTAGGCATCTATGCCCAGAAGTGCGTCGACGCCTACGCCGCGCTCCTGGGAGCCATGAAAGCCGGAGCCGCCTACGTCCCCGTGGACGCCAATGCGCCGGCCTCACGCGCCGCGTACATCCTGCACAATTGCGACGTGCGCGTTGTAGTGACTGAAACGAAACTCGTTCCAGCCTGGGAGCCCGAAGCTCGCGCGTTAGGCGATCTCCCGCGCCTTCTCGCCCTGGACGAAACCGGCGCCGGCGCCGGACTCTCTGCGGCGCTGGATCGCGCCGCCAGGGAACGACCGTTCGCCAAAACTGCGACTGTCGCGGTAGAGCCTAACGACTTGGCGTACATCCTGTACACGTCAGGTTCTACCGGAAAGCCCAAGGGCGTCATGCTCACGCACGAGAACGCAATGGGCTTCGTCCGCTGGTGCAGTGACACGTTCAAGCCGTCCAGCAGCGATCGGTTCTCGTCCCACGCGCCCTTTCACTTCGACCTCTCCATTCTCGACCTGTACCTGCCGCTCGCGCATGGCTCCACTGTTGTGTTGATAAACGCGGATCAGGGGAAGGAACCAGTCGGCCTCGCCGAGCTGATCGCGACTCGCAAGCTCACCGTGTGGTACTCCACACCGACGATACTCTCGGTGCTCGCGCAGTTCGGGAAAATGGAGCGCCACAACTACGACGCGCTGCACACAGTGTTCTTCGCGGGCGAGGTCTTTCCCGTGAAGCATCTGCGCTCCGTGAAGCGGCTGCTGCCGCACGCGCGCTTCTTCAACCTCTACGGGCCAACCGAGACGAACGTCTGCAACTACCATCCGATTCCCGAGGTCGTCCCGGAAGATCGCACGGAGCCGTATCCCATCGGCGCGGTCTGCTCGCAGCTTCGTGGGCGCACTGTGGACGAGAACGGCAGTGACGTCGCTCGCGGCGCCGAGGGTGAGTTGATCATCGCGGGGCCTAACGTGATGCAAGGATACTGGAATCTGCCTGAGCAGACCGCTCGCGCGTTCATCGTCGACGAGCAGGGGACGCGCTGGTACCGCACCGGCGACGTTGTCGTCGAGCCGCCCGACGGCGCCTATGTCTACGTCGGACGCCGCGACCGCATGGTGAAGCGCCGCGGTTATCG